>JAFXQR010000054.1 GCA_017526985.1 Lachnospiraceae bacterium | reverse complement strand
ACCGGAAAGATTCAGATTTCCATGGCTTCCCGGATGGATCCAGCAGTTATGTACCGTACCGGTCAGTATGGTAAAAGAGCCGGTACATTCGATCACGGAATTTGTCGTGATGACACCCTCTTCCACACCTGCGATACTGGATACCATCTTGAAAGTAGAACCGGGTGCTGTTCGCTGCTGCGTCGCATAGTTCCATAGCGGTTTGGACCGGTCATTTGTCAGTTTGGCCAGATAGGCGGAGTCGGCAGTGTTGGCCAGACGGTTATTATCATAGCCCGGATAGGAAACCAAAGCAAGCACCTCTCCGCTGTCCGGATTGGTGATCACTACCGAACCGGAGCAGGGCTCCAGCCCAAGCTGTGCCGGCGTCAGCCGCAGATGAGACAGCATATAAGTGATAAAACTGTACGAAGTGATCTTTCCGCTCTTTAAGGCTTCCACGCGTTCGGTATCGGTCTGTATGATGTCCTGTTCCCAAAGGATCAGGCATGTCTGGCGCCCGCTGATCCGGTCTTCCAGAAGCATATATTTATACAGTTTCTTGGAAAACTCCGTACTGTTCTGCAGACGCACAATGATATCTGCCACCAGCGCACGGTAGATCTCCTCAGAATCCGCATACTGGCTGCTGATCGTCAGTTTGCTGATATCGATCCATTGCTGTGAGATGCAGTAGAGCAGATATTCACGGATACTGATGCTTTCCTTCACACGCCAGTTCAGATATACTTCGTCCGTAGTATCGATATCGGAAGTGTGCAGGATCCCTACATTGTCAGATCCCAGCATGGTAATGATATAACTTTCATACTCTTTCAGTTCATCCGGAAGATTCTGATACGGTGTATTACCGTTGATCATTTCCTCCCGCAATCTCTCCGATACTTCTTCCTGTTTTTTCAAAAAAGCCTCATACACCGCTTTTTCATTTTCGCCTGCATATGTTTTTGACAAATGATCCAGATTGATCACATTATTACCGTATAACGCCGCATACACATCATAAACCGGGATCAGTCGGTTACGGCCGGTCTGCGAAATACTCTTTGCATCGCGAAGCTTACTCACCAGGATACCGGCGATCTTCTGCTCCAGCAGGTGATATGCAGCCATCTGCAGATCCGTATCGATCGTCAGATACACATCATTTCCGGCGACAGGAAGCACCACATTCTGCGTTTCGATGATCTTTCCCATATTGTCAACATAGACAGTCTCCGACCCCTTTTGGCCCCGCAGATCCGCCTCGCAAGAATACTCGATCCCCGTCTTGCCGACATAGTCCGTATTGGCATAATCCGGATTCTCCGCCGAATAACTCTCATACTCATTCTGAGAAATACGCCCGGTATAACCGATAATCGGTGAAAAATAGACCGCATGATTGTAACGCCGAATGGTATCCTGTACCACAGACACCCCCTGCAGAGTATCGCTGTTTTCCATGATAACGGCCACCGTCTTTTCCGATACATCCGTTGCTACCGTTGTAGCAATATATTTCTGGAACGAATTTAAACTTAAATGATATCGTATGATCGCGATCTGCAGGATCTCCTCTTTGGTATACCCCATCATCGGAAAGAATCCGGCTTTACTTCCTCCATGCGCATAACTGCCGATGCCGAATTTTTTGTCTCCGGCCAGATAATTCATCACCTCATCCGGCGTAGAAGTACGCTCGGAATACATCAGATCACCGATCACTGCCCTGCCATAAATATCCGCAAGGAATCGCAGGCGCTGCGTGCCTTCATAAGCAAAGGCAAAATTATCATCCTCATCCAGATAAATGCCGAAATCATTCAGTACCTGATCCCCGTTTGCTTCGATCATACGCACCATATTCAGTATGATACCGTTCAGTTTTTCGTTTTTTCCGTTTCCGGATTCGATGGTATCCGTGATGGTTACGGAATAAGCCAGTTCGTTATAGGCCAGCAGCTCACCGTTACGATCATATATATTTCCCCGCGCCCCGGGAATACTGATCTCTTTTTCGATACTGAGCGTAAAATTGTCCATATAATCATCGCCCTGTACGATCTGCAGCGAAAACACCCGCCCCAGGAGAACGCAAAAAACGATCACTAAAAAAAGATACGGGACAAAATATCTCGCCTTGTAGAAACGTATGAACTTTTCTCTGATATAAGAAAGCATCAGCTCACACCTTCCGAACCGGTATCGTCCGGAGCATTCCAGTCATCCATATCGCTCTTATTGCGTGTAAACTGTACAAAACGCAATTCGATCCGAAGCACCACCGGATACAGTACGATCCCGGCCAACAATGTCATCACCATCTCCGGCAGACAACGATCAATCAGATAACTGCCGAAATGAAAATTTCCATACAACACATCAAACAAAAGAAACCGGATCAGCAACACACACAGATCCCCGACCAGGATCATCATGATTGGGATCCGGTACTCATGCTCGTCAAAAAAGCGATGGAACTGCCCTGCCAGAAATCCGAGATAAACATAGATCAATGCATGCAACCCCAGAGTATCCATAAAGAAAACATCCAGAAACAGTCCTCCGAAAAAACCGCAATACATGGCCGCATGCTCTCCACGCAGCCATCCGATGATGACTACACAGAGAAGGATCATATCCGGCACGGTACGCGTTACGGAAAACAACGGAAATACACTGCTCTGCAACACGAAACACAAAAAGAGAAACAAAGCGCCGGTTATTTTTTCCTTGATCGTGACCGCCACGCCTTATTCCTCCACCATCTTCTTGGTTTCCGTGATCACCAGTACATCCGATAAATGCTCAAAATCTACTACAGGTGTCAGTTTTCCGGACAAGGTCAGATGATTGGAATCCTCTTCCACTGTAGTGATATAACCGATCAGGATCCCCGGCAGATAACGGTCGCTGATATTCGATGTTACTACTTTATCTCCCGCAACAACCAGTCGGTCACGGTCTACCAGCTGGGAATAAGTGATCATGCCCTGCCCGATCAGCTCCATGCTGCCGCTGACGATCAGATTGTCCTGAGTATGCAAAACCGTGCCGCTCACATTCGAATTATCCGAAATGATCGTTGTTACTCTGGACCAGTTCTTTCCGGTTTCGCTGACAATACCAACCAGACCGGATCCTGCCAGTACATTCATGTTTACCGCGATCCCGTCATCACTGCCCTTATCGATCAGAAAAGAATTGAAACGGTTATCGTTACCGGCTGCAATGATCCTTGCCCCTACTTTATCATATTCCGCATAGGTACTGTCCAGTTCATACAGCTCCCGCAAATTGGTCAGTTCATAATGATCCTGCATTAACTGCGCATTTTCCCAATTCAACTCGTCGATCTGTCTGCGCAGTTTCTCGTTCTCTGCATTGAGTTCAGCGATGGTATGCTTTTCTTCCACAAATTCCACCAGATTGGAACTGACCTTTGCGATGCCTTTTTGAAACGGCACAAAAATAAAACCGGCAGCATTCTGCAGAAAACCGCCCTGCATCTCATGGTTAAAAGTGAACAACATGAGCGCCACACAAAGTACGGTAAAGATCAACAGAACATATTTGCCGGGTATCTTTTTCTTTTCTTCTTTTTTCTTAACTACCGGACACATAATACATTATTTGCCACTTTCCAGGCTATACGCCAAAGATGCATAGCGATCATCCCGTATGATCGTTGACAGTCCCTTCACCACACAAGCGATCGGTTCCTCACTGATATTGACTTTCAATCCCGTATTATCGCTGATCCGATTCGCCAGATGTCCGGCAATGCATGCGCCTCCCGCCAAAAAGATACCGTTGCGATAGATGTCTGCTCCCAGTTCCGGCGGTGTCTGTTCCAATACCTGCCGGACATTATCCACGATATTGTCAAAAGTCACGCTTAAGCATTCATTGATCAGCGAAGTAGCGATCTCTTTTTCTACCGGCAGTCCGGATACGATATCTCGGCCGTAAACCACCGCATTCTTATTACGACTCTCCACATCACGCACTGCGATCTTGAGTTTTTCCGATGTCTTTGACCCGATAAACAGATTGTACTCCTGCCGTACTGCAGCCTTGACGGCTTCGTCCAGATTCTTTCCGCCTACCTTGATCAGCTGTGATCGTACAATGCCCCCCAAGGACAAAAGAGAGATCTCTGTGGTCTCATACCCAACATCAACAACCATCATTCCCTGGGAAGTCTTTACATCAATATCCATCCCCAGGCCGTCTGCAATTGCTTTTTCTACGATATAGACACGCCTTGCCTTAACATTGCTCTCCTTGATCAAGTCGGAAAATGCCATACGCTCGACTTCTGTCACATCCGTAGGTACTGCGATATAATAATCCGCCGGCTTGATATTTCCCTTGCACTGATCACTGATAAAATAATGGATCAGGGTATTCATATTCTGAATATCCGCGATCACACCATTGGTCACCGGAAAGGAAACCTGAATATTCTCCGGTGCCTTCTCATACATATCAAACGCAGAATCTCCATACGCGAACAAGGTATCCCGCCCCTGGATCGCGATCATGTTCTTCTCCATAAAATAGGTATTGTTCATACCATTATAAATCTTTATATTACTGGATCCCAGATCGATCCCGAATGCATTTATTCCCACAACCAGTGATATCCTTTCTGTCGTACCAACCAAAACTGTGTAAAATCCACTAAAGTATCGAATATTTTACCACAAAATCACGAAAATGTATAGAGCTTTTCAAATTCAGTATCTCTGCTCCATCAATTGCCAGGTCCCGGCCTCCCGCATATCTTCCTTAACGGTATACACATACCCGGTAAAAGCGTTACCTTTGACGGGTGCCCACTCCAGCGGAAGGACTGCAGTTACGGTATTATTCTGCATGGCCGCCGTAGTAAACGGCTTTCCGGTAAAAGGATTGACTGCCTCTTTTACAACGCCGCCGAGGGTCGCCAGATACGGTACATCCGCATTGCACATAAAGTCTTCACATACCGTAAGCCCCGAAGCATTGAAATCTTTATAGAGCAGAATACAATCCCAGTTGGAGATACCGATATCGCTCCCCCATACCGCCGGATAAAAATCCAGGTTGTTCGCGCCGTGATCCGATACGATGATGATCCTGGTATTGTCATACACCCCCAGCTCCCGCAAATGATCCATCCATTGCCCCATCAGACGCAATGCCGCTGCCCCCACATGATACTGCCCCTGTGTTTTCAGTTTCCGGAGCATGGGGGACAGATCCTCCATAGCTGCCCAATATTCCGTATTATCGATTTTTTCCGTGATCGTATAATCCGGCAGTTGCAACAAGGCCGGTTCGTGCACCAGATTATTGTCAAACTCAACAAAACTGCCGCATTCTTCGTCCACTGCCACCGTCATCTGCGGCAGATTGGCCAATACGCTATAGGATTCCTCCAGCGGGATCTCAATGGGAATCTGCTCCAGTCCGTAGCATACGGTATTGTATAGAAAGTCATGATAGAAATACGGTGCTGATTTAAAGATCGCATAGGAAAACAAAGCCGAAGAGATATTCCATTCACTGTCCACGGTCATGCGATCCATACTCAGTTCCCGTTCAAAAACATAGGTATCCATATCCGGATATTCATCAAATATGGACATATCCGGAAAGTCGCTGTAGTTTGCAAAAGGCAGCCCCGCCACTATGCAATGATAGCCGTTCTGCCAAAACAAAACCGGCAGCACCTTTAAGGCTTCATTATGCCTTTCTGCCAGCGGCACACCGGTATCCGTCATCATGGCATCCCCACAGTATTCATGCCCACCAAACAATCCCGGTGATCCCGTGGTGGTCGTCGTACCGGTGGAGAGACTGTTTGCATAATAGGTAAACCCATCATACTGCTCCCGCAGATACGGCATATCTTCCAGGGCATACGGAAAAAAGGCGCCCACCTCGCGGTCCAGCATGACCACGATCACATTTTTTCCGGTTCTGCTCAGCTTGATCGGAGTCCTCTCCTGCTTTGTTTCCAGTGTTCCGGCCAACTCGCGGATATGGTCAGCGTTTCGATGTACTGCAACACCATGGTAGATGAGCCCTGCGCTT
>JAFXQR010000053.1 GCA_017526985.1 Lachnospiraceae bacterium | reverse complement strand
GTTTCTGCATCCAGTGTATAAGGTACATGCAGCAGGGAGCAGGAGCTGGACAATACCACTTCAATGCCCTTTGCTTTCAATCCTTCCAGTACATCCAGGGTCTTCGCATAATGATTCTTCCAGATATTCTTTCCGTTCACCAGACCTGCAAACAGCAGTTTCTCCTTCGGGAAGCCATTCTTTTCGATCAGAGCCAGTGTCTGCTTTCCTTCAACAAAGTCCAGTCCGATCCCGTCAAAATCCAGTACCGTCAGTGTTTCATAGATATCACGCACATCTCCGAAATATGTCTGTACCAGAACCTTTACTCTACCCTTGGCTGCCAGGATCTCCTGATAGATGCGCTCTGCAAATTCGATATCCTTCGCATTCAGATCTCTTACAAAGGCCGGTTCATCAAACTGGATCCATTTCGCTCCTCGCTTCTCCAGTCCTGCAATGATCTCTTTGTATACTGCAACCACTGCATCCCGATAATCTTCCCGTTTCTTTGTTCCGGTGTAACGGGTAAGAGAAAGTAATGTATATGCTCCGGCAATGACCGGCTTGGTTTCAACATTATTCAGCTTTGCTTCTTCATACTCATCAAAGATCTTGCTACCGTTTAATTTGATCTCGGTATCATCTTCCGCTTCCGGTACAATATAATGATAGTTGGTATTGAACCATTTCTTCATTGCCAGTGCCTTCACATCACCCTTCTCGCCCTGATAGCCTCTGGCCATTGCAAAATAGGTATCCAAAGGGGACAGCCCCAGCTCTTTATATCTCTTCGGTACGATCCCGCATAATACTGCCGCATCCAGCAATCCGTCATAAAATGAAAAATCATTGGAAGTGATAAAATCGATCCCCGCTTCCTTCTGACTGCGGATATGCTCTGCACGCAAATTCTTCGCCGTTGCAAGCAATTCCGCTTCATTTGCTTCTCCTTTAAAATACTTCTCCGATGCAAACTTCAATTCCCTGTCTGCCCCAATCCTCGGGTACCCGACAACTGATGTCAACATGTCTTCCTACTCCTTTTCTTTTCCCGCCATCTCCATAAATGACAATATTCTTTTGCTATGTCCGCATTATATTCCTACCATCTCAATAGGTAAAATACATAAAACCATTTCTTTCCCATAGATTTTTCCTATGGCATATGTTATAATGTATCTGCAATCTATTTTATCATCCGGGAGACCAACCAGATTATGACTCTGAAACAATTACAATACATCGTTACCGTAGCGGATACCGGAAACATCACCGAAGCCGCAAAGAAGCTTTTTATCGCCCAACCCTCTCTGACTGCTTCCATCCATGAACTGGAAAAAGAATACGGCATCACGATCTTTATCCGCAGCAATAAAGGCGTGGAGATCACCCCCGAGGGGGATGAATTTTTAGGCTATGCCCGTCAGGTCTTAGAACAGGCCAATCTGATCGATGAACGCTACACCGGAAAACAAAAAGGCAAGCAGCGTTTCTGCGTTTCCGCGCAGCATTATTCCTTTGCGGTGGAAGCTTTTGTTGAATTACTCAAAGCATACGGCGGCGATAAATACGAATTTCATATGCGGGAAACCCAGACCTACGACATCATCGATGATGTGGCACATCTGCGCAGCGAGATCGGCATCCTTTATCTTAATGATTTCAACGAGACGGTCATCCGCAAAACGCTGCGGGATAATGATCTGACCTTTACACGACTGTTTCAGGCCAAGCCACATGTGTTTATCGGCAAAAATTCTCCGCTCGCCAAAAAAAGAGCTTTATCCCTCGATGACCTGAAGCCGTATCCCAGACTTTCCTATGAGCAAGGAAGTCACAACTCCTTCTATTTTTCCGAAGAGATCCTAAGCACTGTAGATTGTGACAAGGAACTCATCGTCTGCGACCGCGCCACTCTGTTCAACATGCTCATCGGTCTGAACGGATACACCATCTGCAGCGGTGTGATCAGTGAAGAGCTGAACGGTCCGAGCATCATCGCCAAACCCTTAAAAGTCACGGATCATATGGAGATCGGCTATATCCTCCCGGGCAATATCCCCCCGTCACATCTCACCGAAAAATACATAGAGATCCTCAAAAAATTGATATAACTCAAAAAGCGACCGGAGTCATCCGATCGCTTTTCTGTTCATCTTTTCAATACTGCTTCCGTCTTATAAATCATACTGCTGCCTGCAGTTCCACCATATGCGCATAAGTTCCCTTCTGCTCCATCAGTTTCTTATGATCTCCCTGCTCTTTGATCTCGCCGTCCGCGATCAGCAGGATCTGATCCGCATCCCGTATCGTCTTAAGCCGGTGTGCGATCACCAGCAGTGTTTTATTTTTGCACAGTTCCGAGATAGCCTCCTGAATGGCCCGTTCATTATCCGCATCCACACTCGCGGTAGCCTCATCCAGGATCACGATAGGCGCATCCTTTAAGATACATCTGGCAATGGAGATCCTCTGCTGCTCTCCACCGGAAAGGGACGCCCCGCCTTCGCCGATCACGGTATCGAAGCCTTCCGGAAGCTGCATGATAAAATCATAGCATCTTGCTTTCTTCGCCGCTTCCATCACTTCTTCCTTGGTCGCATTCGGCCGGCCGATAGCAATGTTGTTGTATACCGTATCCTGGAACAGATATACTCTCTGAAATACCATACTGATCTGATCCATCAGACTTCCAAGGGGCACTTCCCGGATATCTTTGCCCTTCACCAGGATCCTTCCGCTCTTCACATCCCAGAATCGTGCCAGCAGGGATGCGATCGTAGATTTTCCTCCGCCGGAAGGTCCCACCAGCGCTGCCATCTCTCCCTGCTTCACTGCAAAGGACACCTTCTTCAGCACATCTTTTTCCGTATAACCAAAACTTACATTATCATACTCGATCTCGTTGCCGAAAGAATCTGTTGCTGCAAACGTCTTCTTACCTTCATCTTTCAGTTCTTCTGCTGCAAAAACCTCTTCAATACGATCCAGACTTGCATCGGTTACCGTAAGTCTCGCCATCTGTCCGTAATAGCTCTTGATCGCCACGAACATATCAAACAGGAACAATGCCATACCGACCATATACTCATCCGAGATCACTCCCGTCTGATGCAGATAGGCACTCAGAGCCAATACCAGTGCGGTACCGATGCCAAAGGCAAGATACAGTGCTCTCGACCAGGGAGTATAATCCACTTCAAACCGGATGCTCTCCCGACAGCTCTTTTCAAATTCTTCCGTCAGCCGTTTGGATCTCTCCCCCAGCAGATTATAGGATTTGATGATGCCTATACCTTCTGCCATATCCAATACCTCTTCGGTAAGAGATTCCGCCGCTTCCTGTTTGATGATCGAGTGTTCCGTTGTGGCCTTCAGCATCAGATTGCCGATGATCACAAATACTCCAACGATCAGCAGTGACAAAAGCCCCAGCCGGATATCCATCACAAACATCATGGTCACCATGATCCCCTGTGAGATCAGGAAAGTTACCAGTTCCGATAGCACACCCATACAGTTTTCTTCGATAAATACCATATCCGTTGCCAGGACCGAACTGATCTTACCGATGTTTCCTTCCGTAAAGTATCCCATGGGCAGTTTGCGCAGATGATCTCCCAGCCGCAAACGCATATCCGCAAATACCATATAGCCTGCTGCCGACTGCAGTATATTGGAGATATGCTCAAAGAGCGCTTCCAGGATAACGCTCACCAGCACTGCGATTCCCAGATAGATACATTTGGTCTTATCCATGGTATGCTGCATAAAAAAGCTGATGCAGAAGAAACAAGCAATCAGTGGTACTTTCATCATCAGCCCCTTCAGAAAGGCTGTGATATAGGATGCACGAATGCGTCCCTTATAACGCCCCGTCATATTGATAAGTCTGTGCATGATCTTGATCATAACGCTGCCGCCTCCTTAATCTTCCAGGTACTCGCCGAAACCGAAGCCTCCCAAAGTTTCCGATACTCCTCGCATTCCGCCTTTAGTTTCTCGTGCGTATCTGCCGCAATACATCTGCCTTCCTTCATCACGCAGATCTTATCGGCATTCTTTATGGTAGAAAGCCGGTGTGCGATGACCAGTACGGTCTTATCTTTCACGATCTCATCCAAAGCAGCATTCATCTTCTCTTCATTCTCCGGATCCATAAATGCTGTTGCTTCGTCCAGCACAATGATCGGTGCATTTTTCAGGATTGCCCTGGCCAGAGATACCCTCTGCCGCTCACCGCCGGACAACTGTTTTCCGCCGTCTCCGGCCTGTGTCTCGATACCGTCCGGAAGACGCTCAAGAAATTCATCACACTGCGCACGTCTTGCCGCTTCCAGTACTTCTTCTTTTGTAGCATCCGGTTTACCGATCAGGATGTTTTCATAAAGCGTAGTATTAAACAGAAACTGTTCCTGCGATACATACGATACCTGATCATTCAACGCTTCCAGTGACATATCTGTAATGTCCTGTCCTCCGACCGTGATACTGCCGCCATCCAGATCATAATAATGTACCAACAGTTTCGCCAGTGTTGACTTACCGCTGCCGGATTCCCCCACCAATGCCGTCGTTGTTCCCTGCTTTAAGGAAAGATTCACACCATGCAGCACTTCCTTGTCCTCATATCCGAAATGAACATCTTTAAATTCCACATCCAGATTATTTCCACGAAATCCGTTCGTTCCTTCTTTCAGCGGCGGATGTTCCATCATCTTCTCCAGTTCCGTGATCTTGTAATCCAGCTGCGGAAACTTACCGGCAAAGTTCAGTGCCTTTAAAAAGGACGGCCCCACGGCAAAGGACATACAGAAGACCAGCACCAGCTTATCCAGTGTGACCGTTCCGCCCAGCACCATCAGAGAACCAAAGGGCAGCATCAAAAGCACCAGACAAGGCAGCACACTGGTATATGTTGCCATCCACGGCCAGCATACTTTATACCAGGCCAGTGTAAAATCACGGTACCCTCTCACTACTTCACCGAAACGCTTATAGGAATCTCCGTCTTTATTAAAGACTTTTACAACCTCCATACCATTGACGTATTCAATGATCGTGTTGTTCATCCTTGTTGCCGACTCATAGTAGTCGTTCATTTTCTCCATACCGGATTTCATCATCATCCCCATGGCAAACATTCCGACCACCATCGGAACCAGCGAAAGCAATCCCAGCCTCCAGTCGCTTACAAACATCAGGATGATGATGAGGATCGGTATCACAATATTGGCGATCCCTTCCGGAATGGCGTGTGCCAGCAACAGTTCGATCTGATCGATATCATCCGTGAATACCTTCTTGATGCGTCCGGTTCCCAGCTCCCGGATATTACCGAGAGGTTGTTTCTCCAGTTTTCCCTGCAGGGATACACGCAGATTCTTCAGCGTCTGATAGGCTCCGATATGTGAGAATACCAGCCCCTGTACATAGGTTACCGAAAAAACGATCTCACTTACCGCTACCGCGATCACCCGTGCCAGCACAAAGGAAAAATCAATCTGCTCTCCTCTGGTAAGCGGCGCAATGATCTGGTACAGGAAAAAGTACGGTAATACATTTGCCACGATACCGATGCACATCAGGATTGCTGCCCATGCGGTATACTTCTTGTACTCCCCCATATAGGGAGCCACTTTTTTAAACATCTTTTTGCCTCCTTGTTTTACTTAGTCCTTGGCTTCCCCTTGGGGGGAAGCTGTCAGCGAAGCTGACTGATGAGGGGTCCCGCGGCAAACCATCTCATTGACTAAATCTTTTGTGTTATGCTTCGCTATTTATTATTAGTTATTTCTAACCGTAATCCATTTTTTATGCCGTCTCTCGACGGCAGTATAAACATCTGTGTGGTTTTATTCCAATCCGACCGCTTTGCTCCAGTCAAAATACCGGCACAGGATCCGGCAGTGTTCCTCGATCTCTTTCCAGGCCATCTTATGTACAAAAGGTTCACAGATCGCAGTCCAGAACGAAGAGCACAATACATGCATCTCTGCTCTGGTAATATTTCCTTTTACCATTCCCCGCTTTTGCAATTCCCGGTAATAGTCCATATTCATGTCTGTCATATGAATGGCAAATTCGTGTCGGTAATTCTCATATTTCGTTCCCGCAGACTTCTCCAACAGCAGTACAAACGCTTCTCGCACTTTCCACAACATCCGGAACAGTTCCAGCATATATTCCTCTCTCATCTGCCACGAATTACGGAGCTCCGTATCACTCATCTTCGTTACTTCAATCTCGGTACGTCCGCCCACATACGCACGCATCGTATCCACTACTTCCTGCACCACAGCACAAAACAGTTCTTCCTTCCCCTTGTAGCGCTTGTATACCGCTCCCGTAGTCACACCGGCATTCTCGCAGATCGTTTTCAGATCCGCCTTGATGAAGCCCTGCTTTTTGAACTCTTCCCGCGCGCTGGCAAGCAGCCGCGGATCAATACTGGTATCACGAACCGCCATAGCATCCCCCGAAATGATTGATAATTCATTTATCGATAATAGTATTATCACATCATTGAATATATGTCAACAAAAAAATAGCGACATCTTATTTGACATCACTATCTTTTTCTGCCGATCCCCCGGCATCCTTTCTTTTGAATCTGTTTTATGCAATTTTCCAGGATACGGCTTCCTTTCGCTCAGATACGAAATCCCGGTAGATCCCTTCTTTTGTCATCAGTTCCTCGTGGGTACCCTTTTGTGTGATCTTTCCGTTCGCTACTACCAGGATCTGGTCCGCACCGCGTACGGTCTTTAATCTGTGCGCGATCATAATGATCGTCTTATTTTTTGTCAGTTCCGTGATTGCTTTGGACAGTTCTGCCTCATTTTCCGGATCCACATTTGCGGTAGCTTCATCCAGGATGATGATCGGTGCATCTTTCATCATAGCCCGGGCAATGGAGATTCGTTGTTTTTCGCCTCCGGACAGGGAGGCTCCTCCTTCTCCGATCACCGTATCATAGCCATCCGGCAGACTCATGATAAAGTCATGACACCTTGCTTTCTTTGCCGCTTCCATCACCCGCTCCATCGATGCCTCCGGTTCCCCAAAACGGATATTGTTTGCGATCGTATCCTCAAACAGGTACACTCTCTGGAACACAAAACTAAAATTCTTCATCAGGGAATCAAAACTGTAGTCCTTTACATTCCGTCCTCCGAGAAGCACCTCGCCACTCTTTACATCCCAGAATCTCGCCATCAGGTTGGTCAGAGTGGTTTTCCCGCCACCGGACGCTCCTACGATGGCAGTAGTTGTATTAGCCGGGATCTTTAACGACACATCATCAATGATCGTTTTATCTTCATACGCAAAAGATACATGTTTGAGTTCTATATCCATTGAGGAAGGCGTGATCTCTTCGCCGTCAATATCCATCGGTGGGATGGAAAGTACTTCATTAGCCTGGCTGACTACCAAATTGACATTGCGCATCAGCGCTGAAAATCCCCCCATCAGATCCAGGCTTTCATAAACCATAAACGAAGATATGATCATCAGGATCGCATACAGCAGCGGCATACTTCCGTTGATACAGAAGTATACGGAAGCCAGCACCATCAGCACGCCGGTCAGCTTTGTCGTAAGTCCCTGCAAAAACATAAACGGGATCACGGTGAATTCCAATTTCGTATCCGCCGCTCTCTTTTCATTAATGGCACCTTCCAGCTTCTTCGCCGTTTTGTCCGTCAGG
>JAFXQR010000052.1 GCA_017526985.1 Lachnospiraceae bacterium | reverse complement strand
TCACTGAAAGATGAAAAGGCAGTCATTGCCTGCGTGATGTTTCGTTCGTCTGCAAACACTCTGACCTTCCGGATGATGGAAGGCATGAGTATTGTGGCGGGCGGCAGCATCAGTGTATATGCAGAAGGCGGCAAATACCAGCTCTATGTGACCAAGGCAGTGCAGGAGGGGCAGGGCAATCTGGCAGAACAGTTTGAAGCCCTGAAGGTACGGCTGGAGGAAAAGGGGCTGTTTGCGCCTGAATATAAGCAGCCAATCCCGTTTTATTCCCAAACCATCGGTGTGGTGACGGCTCCGACGGGGGCAGTGATCCAGGATATCATCAATGTCACCACCAGAAGAAATCCCTATGTACAATTGATCCTGTGTCCCGCTCTGGTGCAGGGAGAGGGTGCAAAAGAGAGTATCGCGCAAGGTATCCGCAGGTTGGAGGCCTATGGCGTGGATGTGATCATTGTGGGACGCGGCGGCGGTTCCATGGAGGATCTGTGGGCATTTAACGAAGAAATGGTAGCACAGGCGATCTTTGACTGCTCCATACCGATCATCAGTGCGGTGGGGCATGAGACGGATTTTACGATCGCGGATTTTGTGGCGGATCTGCGGGCACCGACGCCGTCGGCAGCGGCAGAGCTGGCAGTGAGAGATATCCGGGAATTGCAGATGCAGATGGGGGGATTTCGCAGGCGTCTGGATTTTTCCATGACGAATATTGCAGCAAGCTATCGGCACCGTCTGCAAAATGCGGAGGAACGCCTGAAACGGCATTCTCCGGGGGGGCAGATGAACACCATGCGGGAGAAGGCAGCACGCCTGGAAGATGCATACCGCAGTGTGATGAAAGAGCGGCTGCAGAAGGTACAGATACAAAGAGACCGACTGGAAGACCGGCTGCATCAGGCACCGGACCGACTGCTGCGTGAACGGAAACTGACCTGTGAGCGGCTTACAAACCGGCTGCTTCCGGTGATGGACCGGAAACTGCATGAGCGAAAGGCGCAGTTTGGTATCCTGCTGGAGCGGATGAAGGCAAGGTCACCTTTGGATCGACTGGGCGGCGGTTATGTCTATGCCGCGGATGCACAGGGATGTGCGATCCGGGAGACAAAGCAGGTGCGTGTTGGAGATCCGATACAACTGCGTCTTCGGGACGGACAGATCTTCGCACAAGCTACGGAGATCCGTACAGAAGATCTGGCGGGAATGATGCAAACAGCAAACAGAGGGGATGGAGAGTAAAATGGCAGAGAAGAAAACAGAGAATACAAATCCTACGAATAAAGAACGCAGTCTGGAAGAAAATTTTGCTTTTCTGGAGGAAACTTTACAGAAGCTGGAGAGCAATGATATTCCGCTGGAGACGGCTTTCGGACTGTATGAGGAAGGCATGCGTGCGCTGAAGGAGTGCAACGAGCAGATCGATCGTGTCGAGAAAAAAGTATTATTACTGCAGAGTGACGGATCAACGGGAGAATTCTGAGATGGATTTTAGGAGAGAATTGGAGAAAAGAACAGAACAGGCGGAGCAGATCACCATGCGACTGCTGCCGGAGGCAGAAGGGCACGCGGCGACGGTGATGGATGCCATGCGCTACAGCGTGGGGGCAGGTGGCAAGCGTCTGCGTCCGGTGATGATGTATGCGGCCTATGAACTGTGTGGTGGCAAGGGCAATAGTGTGGAGTATTTTATGGCGGCCCTGGAGATGATCCACAATTACTCATTGGTGCATGATGACCTGCCGGAGATGGACAACGATGAATTGCGGCGCGGTGTGCCCACGACGCATATTAAATACGGTGCCGGTATGGCGGTACTGGCCGGAGACGGACTGCTCAATTATGCCTATGAGACGGCGATGAAAGCATTTGTACAGGCAAAAGGCGCGGAACGGGAAGGCTGCATTGATGCGCTGACCCTTCTGGCAGGAAAAGCCGGGATCTATGGTATGGTGGGTGGTCAGTGTCTGGATGTGGAAGCAGAGGAGAAGGAACTGTCACTTTCACAGGAACAGCTGCTGTATGTCTATGAAAACAAGACCGCTGCATTGCTGCAGGCGGCACTGGGCTGTGGGGCAGCACTGGCCGGTACGGATATGGCGGCAAAGAACCGGGCGGATCTGGAAAAAGCCGGTTATGACCTGGGCATTGCTTTTCAGCTGCAGGATGATATCCTCGATATCGAGAGCACCACGGAAGAGCTGGGCAAGCCGGTGGGATCGGATGAGCGGAACGGCAAAAAGACCTATGTTTCCTATCTTGGCATGGAAGGAGCAAAGCGTGAGCAGGCAAGGTTGTCGGAAGAGGCGGCGGCATTGGTACGGGCGCTGGCTACAGACGGAAGCGAACGGGCGGAGAATGCAAAAGAGTTTCTGGCAGAACTGATCGAGCAATTGGTGAACCGTAAGAAATAAAAATCAGAGATTGCATTGGATATAGTTATTAATGAGGGTGGATGACTATGGCAAATAAAAAAGCAGACAGCGAAAAGATCCTGGCGATGGAAGAAGGGCCTATTCTTGACCGGATCCGGGAAGCGAATGATATCAAGAAGATCACAAAAGATGAGTATCCCCTGCTGGCAGCGGAGATCCGCGAGTTCCTGATCAACTCGATCAGTGAGACCGGCGGGCATCTGGCCTCCAATCTGGGAGCGGTGGAACTGACCATGGCGCTGCATTTATCCCTGGATCTGCCGGAGGACAAGATCATCTGGGATGTGGGGCATCAGTCCTATACCCATAAGCTGCTGACAGGCAGACGCGAGGGATTTCAGACACTGCGGAAATACGGCGGTATGAGCGGATTTCCGAAGCGCAAGGAAAGTGACTGCGATGCATTTGATACCGGGCATTCTTCCACGTCAATCTCGGCGGGGCTCGGAATGGTGGAAGCCAGGGAACTGAAGGGCGAGAACTATACGGTGGTCTCGGTGATCGGTGATGGGTCCCTTACCGGCAGTATGGC
>JAFXQR010000051.1 GCA_017526985.1 Lachnospiraceae bacterium | reverse complement strand
TTCTTTCATATCTTGCGCAACCAGCCAGTTTTCCAGCTCTCTTGCGATTTCCTCAACGCTTGTAAAATCACCTTCCCTATCCGGATCATATCCCGGAAGAGCCGGAATGATCAGATGATACTTCTTTTCCAGCAGCGGGATCACATATTCAAAATAATCCCACATTACGATGGAAGGATGTACCAGTACGATAACCTCTTTATTCTCTTTTCCGAATTCGTGTATTGTCATATTTACGCCTTTCTATTATTCATCATAATAATAATGCCAAATGTGGTTAGCTATCGCTAACCGCATTTAGTGTACCACTTCTTTTTCTGAAAATCAAGTTTTTGTTTTTTTACATCTTCCAGTTCTGTGAGATCATCTGCTGCTTGGTCATGCGGCTGTAGATACTGTCATACGCTGCCAGTTCTGCCGGACTGCCCTGCTCTGCGACCACTCCATCCTTCAAAACAACAATATGATCCGCATTTGCGATCGTACGCATACGATGCGCAATAATAAGAACCGTCTTATTTTTGATCAGACGCGAAAGCGCTTCCTGGATCACGGTCTCATTCTCGGCGTCCAGAGAGGCTGTTGCTTCATCCAGAAGGATTACCGGGGCATCCTTCAGAAATGCTCTGGCAATCGATATCCTCTGTCGTTCACCACCGGAAAGTTCGCTGCCGTTCTCTCCGATATTAGTATTGTATTTTTCCGGAAGCAGGTTTACGAAGTCTTCGCAGTTTGCAAGCCTTGCCGCTTCCATAACTTCCTCATCCGTTGCCCCATTTTTACCGATACGAATATTCTCCATCACCGTATTATTAAAGAGCGTTACATCCTGGAACACAATAGAATAATTGGAAAGCAGTGTTTCCGGATCGATCCCGGAAATATCCTCACCGCCAAGTGTGATCCGGCCGCTGTTTGTATCCCAGAATCTGGCTGCCAGTCTTGATATTGTCGTTTTACCACCACCGGAAGGTCCGATCAGTGCCGTTACTTCACCCTGCTTTGCTGTAAAGCTCACATCTTTCAATACATCCGTATCATCCGCATATTTAAAGCCGACATGATCAAAAACAATATCGTATCCCTGATTATTCATACTTTCCGCACCACTCTGCACCTCATGGGAAAGTACTTCATCCAGACGTTCGCACTGAATCCCGGTTGCAATGATCGCCGCAAAATTCTGCAGTGTGATCTCCATAGGATTATACAGTCTGGCAACCAGCATCAAAAACATAAAGAAAGCCAGCAGATCGATCTCGCCTCTTGCGAATAATGTACCTCCTACGATGGCTGTTGTACCGATACCAAGTTTCAGAATGATCGCAGCGGAATTCACGTAAACCGCCATCTTCAGTTCGGTGAAGAGCGCCATCTGCTCTACCTTTTTGATCTTTACATCCAGTTCTTCCATATAGCGGTTCTCTGCTTTATTTGCACGCAGATCTCTGATCGATTCCAGACATTCCTGGATGCCGTCTGCCATATCCATCTTGACTGCCTGATTCTTACGTACTGCACGTTTCTCCGCGCCGGAGCAGGTGATCACGATAAAGAATGCAACCGGGATCACCCAAAAACTTGCCAATACCATTCTCCAGTCAAAGAAGAAGAACAAACTGATACCTACAAGGATCACGGATGCGATTGCGCCGATCAGTTCCGGGATCCAGTGACTGGAAGCCGTCTCGATCATTGCACAGTCCCCCAGAATATTGGTGGTCAGATCAGCGATGTTCTTTTTGCCGAAATAGGAAAGGGGCAGCTTACGCAGTTTCTCCGCAATGACCGTTCTGCGCACACCGCTCTCACGGTATGTGGTAAGGAACGTTGCGTTATATTGAATAAAGTTCGTAATTGCAACCAGCGCAATGATCACAAGTGAAGCGATCACATAAAACATTCTTCTGTCTTCACGCAATCTGTCATTTAACAGATCATTGATCAGATTATAAAGAATTCCGGCAGACATCATCAGTACAATATTGGTGATCATCACACTGATGCAAGCCTTCACCATATCTACCGCGCCCTGTTCCGAAAGCGCATATTTATGCTGTAACTTTTTGATTATCATTTTTACGCACCTACCTTCCACTCGATCGATCTGGTATACTCATCAAACATTTTTGCATACAGACCGTTCTGTTTTATCAGTTCTTCGTGTGTTCCGGATTCCGTACATTTTCCGTCATCCATCACAAAGATCTTATCCGCATTTACAACCGTACTTAACCGGTGTGCGATCATGATCAGCGTTTTATTCTTTGCCAGTTCTTCAAATGCTGCCTGCACCTTTGCTTCATTATCCGGATCCGCAAATGCCGTAGCCTCATCCAGGATCAGGATCGGCGCATCTTTTAGTACCGCTCTGGCAATGGTGATCCGCTGCTGTTCTCCGCCGGACAGATAGGTTCCCTTCTCTCCGATCACCGTATGGATCCCTTGGGGAAGTTTCTCGATGATATCCATACACTGCGCTTTCTGCAGTGCTTCCATCACTTCCGTTTCCGTAGCCTCCGGTTTACTCAACCGCACATTATCCAGGATGGACTTTTTGATCAGACGGCTGTCCTGGAACACAAAAGAGATCCGGTCCATCAATTCCGCAGAGGTCATCTCTTTTACATTCACTCCTCCGATCTCGATCGCACCTTCCGTCACATCAAAAAATCGTACCATCAGTTCTGCGATCGTTGTTTTTCCGGAACCGGACGGTCCCACCAATGCAATGTGTTCTCCCGGTTTGATCGATATGGATACTTTCTGAACCGCATCACGCGTGGCATCCTTATAACGATAAGAAACGTCTTTTAATTCGATTCCGGAATCCTTCGGTTTCTGACCATTGCTGCCTTCCGCAAGCGGCTCGATCTCCATGATGCGGTCAACGCGTTTCAGTGCATCGATCAATGTCATTTCCGCCTCACCGGAATAAGCGATCTTCGTGAGCGCGATCGTGATGAGCGGAGTGATGATGATGTAATACATAATGTTTAGAATATCCGCATTTGACACCCCGTCTTTTGAAACCACAAACGCTGCGATCACGATAAATGCAAAGATCGCATTCACACAGGTCATAAATCCCGTCATCGGAAACCGGAGCATCAGGGTGTAATCCGTTGCCCATTTTCCGAAACCATCGATACAATCCTTAAAACGCTTGAAGGAATGCACCGTCTGACCGAAGGTCTTTACCACCGGAACACCTCTTACATACTCGGTTGCCTCACTGCTCATGGTATCCAAGGCATCCTGGTATTCTTTCATCTTTTCCTGCATGCCTTTTCCCATCATGGTCATCATGCAGCAAAAACCGATCACAGCAGGGATCATACAGAGCAGTCCGATCTTCCAGTTAAATGCAAAAACCAGTACCAGCAAGCCGACCGGTGTTACTGCTGCCACGGTCTTGTCCGGCATGGTATGTGCAATATAGGTCTCTGTCGCCGCGGTAGAATCATTTACGATACGGCGGATCTTACCGGTCCCATCTTCATCAAAGATCCCCAGCGGTAACGTCAGGATCCTGCGCATCAGCGAACTTCTCATATTCGCCTGCACACGAAACGCTGTAATATGCGTACATAGTAATGCCGCAATATAAATCAGGAGCGCCCCCACGATCAACGCTACCGCCCCCCAAGCATAACCGTTGATCTGTCCTGCATCTTCTCCGTCTACCGCCACTTTGATGATCCTCCAAAGCAGATAATAAGGTATCAGCGTAAGCACTGCACTCACTGCTGCCAATGCCCGTCCCAGCGTGATCAGGTTCTTATGCCCTCCTGCATACTGCCGGATCAACTTCATGTGATCATACTTTTCTGTCTTTCCCACTTTTCTTTCCTCCCATTTCTTCTTTATCCAAACCGCTTTTCGCGGATGATAATGCTCTCGTTTGTTAGTTATCACTAATCGTTTTCTGATCGCTAACGACATTAAAAAAGAGCCTTGCGGCTCTTTAGCTTACTCCCATGATCCTCAGCCATCCCGGCATAAAGAATTGCTGTATCGTATCCAGATATCGATTGATCTTTGGTTCATCATAATGATGCAATATCGTCTCGAAACAGGCTGTTACATATGCCGATAGCAATATATGCACTTCCTCTTCGTCGACCTCGATCACCGGATATCCTTTCTTTTTCAGATACTTCACTGCATCCAGAAACATCTTCTGATTCTGCATTACAAAATCATGAACAAAATCCACATACTTCGTCCCTGCGGATTTTGTCATCAACAGAAGAAAAGCTTCTCTCTGCGGCAGGATCACCTTTTTGATCAGATCCATCACGGTTTCCCCGAACAATTCATCCTGCCCTGCCTTCGTATCTACCATCTGATATTTTCTTTTGGTATGGTGCTCCGTCCATTCATGGATGCTGCAGAGCAACGGCTCCACCATAGCCGCAAACATTGCCTCTTTATCCGCATAATGGCGATACAGACCCGCAGATGTCATGCCTGCCCTGGCACCGATACTACGGATCGAAGCTGCTTCAAATCCCTTTTCCAGAAATTCTTCACGGATCGCATTATTCACTTTTACATGGCTTAATGTTTTATCTTTCGGCATCTCTTTGTTAGCAAACACGGATTATTTTTGTTAGTTATCATTGTTCGCTATCAAAGATTACTATAACATTTTTCTTTTGTCAAGCCTTTACATATGTTTTTTTATCGCTTCAAAACTGGCATCACTTAAAAAGTGTTCCACACGGCATGCGTCTTTCGCAGCCGTTTCTTCCGAAATCCCCATACTCAAAAACCATTCGGTCAGTAGTTTATGGCGCTCATATGTTTTCTGTGCAATCTGCATACCGCTCTCCGTCAGTGTAATATGTCCGTTATCACTGAATACGATATGTCCCTTTTCCAGCAGATGTTTCATACCGACACAGACACTTGATTTCTTATACCCAAGCAGTCTTGCAATATCTACAGAGCGCACCGGTTCTCCTTTTTCTGCCAGCATCAGTATTGCTTCCAGATAATCTTCCGCCGATTCATTACTCTTCATTTTCCATTACCCCCAATCACGCCGCTACCGTCATATCCGCCAGACTCCTGCCACGCAGATACACATCCATATAAATATGATTACACTTGTCAATCTTCTTAAAATACTCTGCTGCTTTCGTAGGATTTGAATACACTTTCCATAATCCGCAAAGCAGACAATTCTCTCCATGATTTTTGATAAAACCCTTGATATCCTCGATGGGATAGCCAAGAAAAATACCGATCTCATGGGGGAACTGCTCCGATACACGAAAACGCTCTTTCAATCGCTTTAACATCCGGTCGGTATCCTCATTGTCCTGATATCCGAATGTTTGTAAAAAATCAGCTGCTGATGGATTCGTGAGAATCCTCAGCAACTGATTCTTTCGGTACACTAATAACAGATAAAAATCCCCGCAATTTGAGATCAGTTCCACATAAACACCTTTTCCGTTCAATACACTGTTTGCCTCTTCCAGAGAAGCATTGCAGATTGCTTTTGACGGAAATCGATGATTAAACAGATTCGCTGCTTTCAACCCGGCAAGAGTAGCCGCACACTGTCCTATGATCTTTTTCTCAAATGCTTTTTCCATGGCTAAAGAGTTTGGATTCAGATCTTTGCAAGTGCTCTGCCCAGCTCGCTGCATGCAAGCTTTGCTTCCTCATCCGGAGCTTCATGTGCGATCACACCTTCCCCCCCGACAATGGTTGCGCCTGCATTCTTCATTCTCTCTACCCAGTCACGCATCCACTGACCGTCGCCCCATCCGTAGGAACCGAACAGGCCGATCTGCTTACCGGAAACGATCGCTTCCACATCCGCTACAAACGGCTCCATCTCGCTCTCTTCCAGTACCTCATCCCCCATAGCAGGACATCCCATGGCAAATCCCGGCAGATCCTTCAGATCATCGATATTTGCCTGTCCCGGCTGCAGATACACTACTTCTTTTCCTTCCGCAGTCACACCATCGCCTACTGCCTGCGCCATCTGGCCGGTATTTCCACCCTGTGTCCAGAAGATCACATAAACTTTATCCATCGTTTTGTTCCTCCTTGATATATTGTAAATTAGTTTGCTCTACCGTTAGTTAGTTTATCCTATCTTTCGTAAAATGTCAATTATCTGTAAAAGATTTCACCCAATTTCAGATCTTTCTTAAGCGCCTGGATCGTCGTATTCTTATCGATGATCACCGCTTCCACGCCCATCATCTCAGCCCAGTCTGCCATCTGATCGATCGTCAGATCATAGGAGAAAGCTGTATGGTGAGCACCTCCGGCCAGGATCCATGCCTCCGCACCCGTATACAGATCCGGATACGGTGTCCAATAGTTCGTTGCTACCGGCAGTTCCGGCATCGGCTTCTCGGTCTTTTTGCATTCCACTTCATTTAAGATCAGCCGGAAACGGTTGCCCAGATCCACCAGGGAAGCCGCAACGCCTCTCCCTTCTTTAGATGTAAATACCAGTCTCGCCGGATCTTCACGGTCGCCCATAGAAAGCGGTTTTACACGGATACTGATTGGACCATCCGCTATCGTCGGACAGATTTCCAGCATATGGGATTCCAGAATACCTTCTTTTCCTCTTACCAGATTGTAAGTATAGTCTTCCATCATCGAAGTGCCTTTGGCTTCTTTCATTCCCTCGGTCATAATCTTCATCAAACGCACCATTGCTGCAACCTTCCAGTCGCCTTCCGCACCAAAGCCATAGCCTTTCTCCATCAATCGCTGGATTGCAAGACCCGGCAGCTGCTGCAAACCACCCAAATCTCCGAAGTGGGTTACGATCGCCTGATAGTTCTTCTCCTCCAGGAACTGTTCAAAACCAAGTTCAATCCTTGCCTGTACCGCAACATGCTTTTTGAACTCTTCCGGATCACGACCATCAAGGATGATATTGTATTTACCGTAATACTCATCCACCAGTTCATTCACACGGGCTCCGTCTACACTGCGTACGCAGGCTTCGATCTCATTCACCGGATATGCATCCACTTCCCAGCCGAATTTGATCTGTGCCTCTACTTTATCCCCTTCCGTTACAGCCACATTTCTCATATTGTCCGCTACGCGCATCACACGGATATGACTGGATTCCATTACACCCACCGCTGTACGCATCCAGGATGCAATACGCTTTCTTACTTCTTCATCCTTCCAGTATCCGACTACCACCTTACGCTCGATCCGCATGCGGCTGACGATATGCCCGTACTCGCGATCTCCGTGTGCCGCCTGATTCTCATTCATAAAGTCCATGTCAATGGTATCGTAAGGAATGGCTTCGTTATATTGTGTATGCAGATGCAATAACGGCTTGCGATATTCCTGCAGTCCCAGGATCCAGGATTTTGCCGGCGAGAATGTGTGCATCCAGGTGATCACTCCGGCACATTCCTCGTCTGCATTTGCCTCATTAAAGGTCTGTCGGATCAATTGATTGGTAATGAGTACCGGTTTCCATACCACCTCATAGGGAAGGGCACCGGACTTGTTCAATTCCTCTACGATCTCTTTGGAGTGATCCGCCACATGCTTTAGCACCTCATCCCCGTATAGATCCTGCGAGCCTGTGCAAAACCAGAATTTGTACGCTTTCTTTTTGATCATTTTTTGTAAACCCTCCATTTAATTTATATGTTTTCGTTACATTGTTACTCTGTTGTAAAAACCATGAAAAATGGACTGCCGCCGTCGCGTCAGCCCATTTTCGCAATGGAAAACGAAAAGTAAAAAGTGATAACCATTAGTTATTGGACAGGATAATATTATTCAGAACGGATTCCAAATATTCCTGTCTGCCGGAAACCGGGATTGCAGGAGCCTTCATATCGGCTGCTTTCTGTGCCAGTTCTTCCAATGTAGCTTCCCCGTTTCTTACCTTCTTGCCGAGTTCGGATTCGAAGGATGCGTAACGCTCTTCCACGTTCTTCTCCAGTCTGCCGTCCTCGATCATCTCTGCCGCCTTCAGCAAGCCGTATGCAAAGGAGTCCATACCAAGGATAAATGCGTGGAACATATCTTCATAGGTATTGCTCGGGCGTCTATTCTTGGAGTCAAAGTTGATACCTACCGGAAGTCCTCCGTTCTTTACGATCTCATACATCGCAAGCGTGGTATCATATACATTGCTCGGGAAGCAATCCGTATCCCAGCCGAGCATCACATCGCCCTGGTTTGCATCGATGGATCCCAGCATATCGTTGATACGGCTGATACGCAATTCATGCTGGAAGGTATGTCCTGCCAGTGTAGCATGGTTTGCTTCGATATTCATCTTGAAGTCTTTATCCAAGCCGTATTCCTTCAGAAAACCGATCGCTGTTGCTGCATCAAAATCATACTGATGCTTCATCGGCTCCTTCGGCTTCGGCTCGATCAGGAACGTTCCGGTAAATCCGATCTTGCGTCCGTAATCTCTTGCCATACGCATCAGATTCGCGATGTTTTCCTGTTCGAATTTCACCTTGGTGTTCAGCAGTGTTTCATACCCTTCTCTGCCGCCCCAGAACACGTATCCCTTACCGCCAAGTTTTACGGTAAGTTCCAATGCCTTCTTTACCTGAGCAGCTGCAAAGCAGTATACATCCAGATCATTGGTACTGCCCGCACCGTTCATAAACCGCGGATTGGAGAACATATTTGCAGTACCCCAAAGCAGTTTGATGTCGGTTCCCTTTGTCTTCTCCAGGATGTAATCGGTGATCTCATCCAGTCTTCTGTTTGTTTCGTTGATATCATCCGCTTCCGGTACGATATCTACGTCGTGGAAACAGTAATACTTGATACCGAGCTTCTTCATAAACTCAATACCGGCATCTACTTTTGCCTTTGCATGCTCCATCGTGCCTTCTGTTGCCGCACCGAAACGCTTGTCTGCGGTACCGCGTCCAAACATATCCACGCCGTTTGCACACAGGTTGTGCCACCATGCCATAGCGAACGGCAGATGCTCGCTCATCTTCTTGCCCATTACAACTCTGTCTGCATCATAATACTTGAATGCAAACGGATTCTTGCTTGCAGGGCCTTCATACTTGATCTCAGGAATTCCCTTAAAGATTTCTTCCATTGTCCTTCTCTTCCCCTTTTTGTTTGAATGACTAATCCAAGTGTTTGTTTTGTATAATTATTGTTAGGAGTTCCTAACTTTGAAAATAGTATCATATTCATGAAGTGTTGTCAACTTAGAAAAATAAATTTCCTGAAAAAATCCCGCGAGTTTTTTCGTACTCACGGGATTAAATAATTATTATACCCCGTTATACCCTTTTGTGCCGCAAGTCAAGGGTATAATGGGATATAAAGAAAGTTGATGATTCGCCCATAACTACGCCAGCGCGGTAACGATACCCTCTCCGGCATTGACGATCACCATTTCTCCGTCCTTCAGCTTCTGGGTTGCATCACCCGTGGCCAGTACTGCAGGGATACCGTATTCTCTGGCTACAATAGCTGCATGGGATAAGGTTCCGCCGGTATCGACCACCACGCCTGCTGCCAAAGCAAAAAGCGGCGTCCATTCCGGATCAGTGTATGTGCATACCAGGATATCGCCTTTCTCCAGTTTATAGAATTCTTCCGGAGAATGAATGATGCATACCCTTCCCTTTGCCTGGCCATTCGATGCGCCGATACCTTTTACAGTATCGTCATCTCCCGCCAATGCATCCTTCATACACTTATCCCAGTAGGCTTCTGCAAATGCTCTCTTTTCTTTTCTGGCATTGATCAGCTTTTTCTTTTCTTCAAAACTTCCCTTCGCACATGCATCGTACAGTTCATCTTCAAACAGATACATCAGATCCGTATAATCGATCCCCGTTACTTTCGAAAGATCTCTTAACAGCTTTCTGCAATATTCAAATTCCGTCTCCCACAGGTACTGTGTTGCTTCACGGATGTAATGATAATGTCTTAAACCTTTGACACGATGCGCAAAGTCCTTATACTTTTTCTCCGGTACGCTATCATGCACTTTCTTCATCAGTTTCTTAAAATGCGCTACGCTCTCTTCCATGGAAGCCACAGATTCTCCTCCATCCTTCAGCATCGGCCGCAGGGTATTTAAGAACCGATCCGGATTTTCTCTCCAGGTCTCCGCTACGAAGCAATAACAATTAAAGTCCGATTTGCTTCCGTACTGATCAATAAAGGCATGCAGTTTTTCACCAAGACTTGGATATTCCTCACAGATCTGGCGATACTTCTTTTGCATCACGCATTCCGTCATCGCTGCGTCCTTGCTGATATACCCACACAAATCCTTCATTGCACGGTTCAGATCCGCCGTCACATAATGCAATCCTTCAAGAATATCATAAGCATTCCGTTCCGGATCAACTTTCTTTAACACCCCGGTTACCTTTTTGCTCTCCAATGCATTCGGAAACAATGCATAAAGAAAGCGGTCATAGGATGTCCTGCCGATCAGATCATGCATATGTTTTAATGCTGCCCCGATCTCTTTGGCATCCGAATAGGATTTCTTACTCTCTTTCTCATACTCCCTACGGCATTTTTCCAGGGACTCGTCCGCGCATTTGATATTATTCTCAATGTTTCCTACTTTTTTCAGCATTTTCGGAATAGCAAAGATATTCTTGTTCAGCTTCATCTTACCGGTTGCCAGATAAGACACGCCGTCTTGATCGATCGGATTCATCCCGCCCGGAAAGGTTATCCCGATCTCCGTAAACAATATATTCTTCTGTTCTCCGATAAATCCTCCAAAATCGTGATCCAGCGGATAATAGGGTGTGGGATTCTTCTCCATATTGAAAAGTACGGCTTCGCGCATCGATCCTTTTGCCGGCTCCACTTTGGGGTAGCCTTCAAAATCCGCTTCCGTAAAGACCTTTTTTTCTTCTTTTGCCAGGGTCGTTATGCTCCTCGCCTGCAGGATATAGATCTTCCCGTCTTTTACCGCCCATTCGATATCCATCGGATGTCCGTAGTGTTTCTCAATACGGATGCCTTCTTTTACCAGTGCGGCCACCATTTCCGCATCCAGTACTTTCTGCTTTCTCCGCTCTTCCGAAACCGCCACTTTAACGGTCCCCTTATCTCCGGCTTTATACAGGATCTCTTCTTCTTTGGTACCGATGAACTCACGGATCAGCTTACCGCCACGGTCGCAGATATACTCATCCGGGCTCACGATACCGGAAACTACTGCTTCACCAAGACCATAAGACGCATTGATATGAACGTTCTTCGCATCACCTGCCGGATCCGCCGTAAACATGACACCGGCCGCTTCACTTTCGATCATCTGCTGGATCACAACCGCCAGCGCCACATGTCCCTTATCATAACCTGCATTCTTCCGATAACTCAGTGCACGGTCTCCCCATAAGGATGCGTAACACATCTTTACTTTCTCCAGCAGATCCTCTGTGCCGATCACATTCAGATACGTTTCCTGCTGCCCTGCAAAACTGGCATCATCCAGATCTTCAGCTGTTGCAGAGGAACGTACTGCAACTCTGGCATTCCCATCTCCCATGGATGTATAGAACTCTTCCAATTCTTTTCGGATCTCATCGGGAATCTCACCCTTAAGGATCGTTTCTCTTAAATCCTTTGCATTTTCGTAAGATCCGGTATCGATCCCATTTGCCGACATATATGCATCATAAGCCTCTGCCAGTAATACTCCTCCCTTCGGAATGGGAATACCTGCGGATGTCATCTCTCCAAGATTTGCACCTTTACCGCCGGCCGATGCGATATTGTCTTTGCGGATTTCTTCGAATGACTGAATATACTTTTTCATGTTATGCCTCCTGTATATTGGAATTAATATGGGAAGGTGTACTTATATATATACGCCATGCCCGTATCCCGATCACCAGCGAAAAACAAAGTGCTATTGCACTTGCCACCGGACGACACCAGATCAGACCGTTCACCCCGAACAGTTTCGGAAGGATAAGAACTGACGGGATCAGAAACATTCCGTTTTCCGATATCGTTACCATCGTTGCTTCAAAGAATCTGCCGATATTCTGCAGAAACATACCACAGAGCACGTAATATCCCATAAACGGAAGGATCACACACTGGGAGCGGATCAGTTGTATTGCCAGTCCTGCCGCTTCTGCATCCCCTGTAAAATGAGCAGTAAATCTTTCCGCCCCAAACACCAGCCCCAGGACTGAAACGACCAGAAATACGCTTACGGTGATCAGCGCATAACAAAACGCCGTCTTGATCCGTCCGTATTGCTTCGCGCCGTAATTGATCGCACAGATTGGCTGAAATCCCTGGCCAAAGCCAATAACCAGCGCATATGCGATATAAGAAATACGCAGTGCAATGGTCAATGCCGCGATTGCATAGTTTCCAAATCCCGCAGCCGCGTGATTTAAGATCACGGAAGAAATACTGCTGATCCCCTGTCTGCAGAAATTCGGAGCCCCTCCGGTCAGGATCTCTTTGATCCACTGCGGTGTCATGGCCGCATTTCGGAGATCGATCCGTATGTTTCCGTTTTTCTTCGTTGTGATCAGCAGCACGATGACACCACTGATCTGCCCGATCATACTGGCCAATGCTGCTCCTGCTACATCCATATGCAGGTGCAGGATAAATACCGGATCCAGTGCCATATTCAGAAGCATTCCGACCAGCAGCCCCATCATACTGTCTTTTCCGGATCCCGCCAGACGAAGCTGGTTATAGAGTACGTTCGATACCAGCATAAAGGGTACCGTCAGGATCGTAATACGCAAGTACCGCACAGTCGCTTCCTGTAACTTTCCTCCATCCGCTCCCAGCAGTCCTGCCAACGGCTTTAACAACGGCAAGCCGGCCACCATCAGAAGCACTCCCACGATCACCGCCAGCAGCACTCCGGTCGCCGCCATCTTTTCCGCTCCTTTGATCTCCTTCTTTCCAAGACATCTGGAAATGTAGTTTCCGCTTCCGTAGCCAAACCAGAAACCAATCGCCTGGATCACTGATACAAAGGAAAACACGATGCCCACCGATGCCGTCAGATCCACATCATCCAGCTTGCCGACAAAATAAGTATCCGTCATGGAATACACCGTACTCACGATCATTCCGATCATCGACGGTATCGCCATTTTTACCAGCAGCGGATAGATTGGCTCACCGGTCAGTTTACGGATCTTTTCTTCTCTTTTTTGTTCTGCGCTTTTTTCAGTATTCATATTTTCTCACTCTTCGATTCCCCTCATCAGTCAGCTACGCTAACAGCGGTCTCGCCTCCCGG
>JAFXQR010000050.1 GCA_017526985.1 Lachnospiraceae bacterium | reverse complement strand
CAGATACTCAATAAACAGGCCGTTTTTAAATAAAGCTGTGAGCGATTCCGTAAAACCGATCAGGATCCATGTGGTAGATACCATCATACTGGTGATGACCGCCAGCTGCGCCAGCGTCATACTGTGGCTGACCAGCGTACGATACGCGCCGTAGATCAGCAGACCTTCAAAGATGAAGGTAAAGGTGAACATGACATACAGCCAGTGCAGTACCACTGCTTTCTTCGTATACTTTTTCGTCACATCCGCCAGTCCGTCAATGGCTTCGCGGTACTGTCTGCGCATCAGTTTGAACACATCGGTAAGTCGCATCTCCTTGGCATATTCCGGGAGATACATCACACGGTTGATATACGCGATCCTGCGGTTATGCGGTACCATATCCTGGTTTCTCGCATAATCCAGATGGCTGATCATACGGTTGAAGATAAAGTTGCCGATCACCGGAAAGATGATGAACAATACCGAGATCGGATCTACCTGGAACATAAAGACAAAGGCGCACACACTCGCGATTGCTCCGAAAAAGGTCCGCAGTACCGCCTGCACCGTATCGATCAGGCGCTCATCCGCTTTCTCCATTGCCAGTGTGTATTTGTCATAAAATTCACTGTCTTCAAAGCATTCCAGTTCCACATTTCTGGATTTTTTGAACAGGATCTTGTAAAGGCCGTTATTTACAATTGCACGGCTGATGGGCATGATGTGTCCGTTCAGTACGTTATTGTAAAGTGACATTGCTCCGCTGACCGCCACCACGATCCCCACAAAGACCATGATCGTGCCAAAGGAATCGCCCGCTTCCAGTGAATTGATCACATAGCGCATAAAGAACGCACTGTAAAACAGCCATTCAAAGTAACCTAAAAATCTTGAGATTGCCAGATGCCCTACCAAAGACGGACAGATCTTCTTTAAAAGACCGCAGGCATAGAAATTGTTTTGCAGGGCGCGCCTTCGCCCGATTTCCCGTTTTTTCTTACTCATTACTGCTCTCCCCTTCCCCCTATGAAGCGTTTTGAGCCATTTGCAGATTGTAATAGATGCCCTTCTTTTCCATCAGTTCTTCGTGGGAACCGATCTCAGCGACACGGCGTTTGTCGATGACCATGATGCGGTCGGCGTTCTTCAACGTAGACAGCCGGTGTGCAATGGCAAATGTGGTCTTGCCGCTGGTCAGGCGGTTGAGTGCCTTCTGAATCATAAACTCGCTTTCAGTATCCAGGCTGGCCGTGGCCTCGTCCAAGATCAGCAGACGCGGATCCGTAAGGATCGCTCTTGCAATCGCAATACGCTGGCGTTCGCCGCCGGATAAGGAATAGCCTTTTTCACCGACATAGGTATTGTAGCCGTTGGGTGTATTGCTGATAAAATCATGGGCATTGGCCATCTTGGCCGCCCGGATGATCTCTTCATAACTTGCTTCCGGCTTGGAAAAGCGTATGTTATCCAGGATCGTACCGGAGAACAAAAATGTCTCCTGCAGTACCACACCGATCTGCGAGTGATAATTCTTTCTGCGGATCTGCGAAGCATCCACGCCGTCGATCAGCAGCCTACCATCATCCACTTCATAGAGTCCCATCAACAGATTGATGAGTGTCGATTTGCCTGCGCCGGATGCGCCTACGATACCGATCATCTCGCCGGGATGCACCGTAACGCTCAGGTCTTCCAGCACCGGCTGATAGGACTTGTAACCAAAGGTTGCGTGATCAAAAGTGATCTCACCGTTGATGCGTACATCTTTTACTTTTTCTTCGTCCTCCTGCGCCGCTTCCTGCGTCAGGATATCGTTGATACGCTCCAGACTTGCCGACAGCCGCGCCAGTTCCAGCGGCAGACGGTTCAGCCACCCGATGTACTGGAACAACAGCTGTGTATAGGTCACAAACTGGAACAGTTCCCCGGCAGACATCTTATCCCCCAGTACATCCAGACCGCCGAAGTATACGACGGCCAGCACGCCAAAGCCCATGATCATCTGCAGCAACGGTGAAAAGAATGCCCAGAAGGTTTCATTCCGGCAGTTAATCTTTGCATAAGCAAAGGAAAGTGTTTTAAAGCGTTCCGCTTCTTCCTTTTCTTTTCCGTAGGATTTCACGACACGCATGCCGGAAAGCACATCCTGCAGATCACTGGCCACATCGTCACTCTTGCGAAACTGCAGCCGAAAGATCCGGGAGACCGTCTTTCGAAATGCCATGGTCAGAAATACCGCTACCGGTACAAAGGCAAAGGTGATCAATGCCAGTTTGGCATTTAACATCAGCATAAAGATCACATCCCAGATGAAGATGAACAAAACCGCAAAGAGATTGCAGAAGACATCTTCCATGAATCCACGGATAAATGTGGTATCCCCTGTGATCCGGTTTAACAACTCTCCGGGTCTTCGGTCATTGATAAAACTGATGGGCAGCTCCTGGTACTTTTTAAACAGCTGGCTCCGAAGGTCCGCCGCGATCCTGGCGCCCAGTTTTGCCGATGCATTGCTCTTTAAGATATTTACGATCACGATGCCGACACTTAAGGAAAACATCAAGCCTAAGAATACCAATGCTTTACGCATTCCTCCGTTTTCTTTCAGCACATCGTTGATCAGGCGTTTCTGGATCTCCGGGTTTAAGAGTGTCGTCACCGCGGCCAGGATCATCAGGATAAAGATCCCGAAGAATTCCTTTTTATACGGTGCCGCCATTCGCAGGAAAGCTTTTAAGAAGCCTCCTTCGCCGGAGCATTTCGGGCATGTCTTGGTGCCCGGGATCGCCCGCCCGCATATGGGACAGGTCTTTTCATACTCCTTACTCTCCGCTTCTTCAAAACGCCCGGACACCAGAATATTAATTCCTCTGGCGATATACGCATAACGGCTTAAATGCTTTGCCGAATAATGCACAACAATCTTTTCAATGCCCTTATGCGTGATCGTCAGCAGCCCGCCACCGACGCGAGGTACCGATTTCGCTCCGGTACAGTCTTTGATCTGATATGTTTTTTCGATCGTTCCTTTACAGATCACCAGGATCCGTGTAGTCGTCACTACCAGGTAGGATTCGGTCAAAAACGCCGCATCCGTTCCGATATCGTAGGGTACGGCGTAGTAGATGCGTTCGTCCCCTGATAATTCAACCTGTTCTTCTACTTTTTTGGGTATGGTGTATTTTAATATCATGATGGTTCTCCTTACGACAAATTCCACCTCATCCGCCCTTCGGGCACCTTCCCCTCAAGGGGAAGGCAAGGTGGACTTATAAAAATAAATCCAGCTTCCGCTTCTCTTTCATGGTCAGGGCGTTTACATCACGCACTTCGAAGCGGTTTTCGTCCAGATCCGAAATGATGAGCCGCTCATCCGAGAGCTTGGTGACCGCATTGGATGCCATATTGATGGCAAAGCGGCACTCGCCCTTATCGGTCAGGACATGGAAATATGCGTAGCCGTATTCATCTTTGATGTCATAGATCTTTTGGATCACCGGCGTAAAGTAATTCAGCGCCAGCTGTTCATTGATCAGTTTTGCGGTCTCTTCCGGCATAGCCGTCAGATCCTCGATGATACCGATCTCTCTGCCTTTCTCATCTCCTTCACGGATCGAGATAAATTTTTCTGCATCCGTAAACGGGAAGAGCCGTACCACTTTTACACTCTTATAGAGTTTTCCGTTGCAGGTCAGATTTAGGAATCCGCCTTCGGTACGCTCAAAGTGATCCTCCGCCGTGATCATATTCAGTTCTGTCATTTCTTCCGCTTCTTTTTCGTAATAATTGATCTCCGTATCCTGTGTCATTTCCATTTCTTTTTCCTCACTGTTCTGTGTTTCCGGCTTCTTTACCTGCAGCCGTGATAATTTATGGTAAATACCGTCTTCGATCCGATCCAGTTCTTCGTGGGTTCCTTCTTCCACGATCTGCCCTTTTTCAAT
>JAFXQR010000049.1 GCA_017526985.1 Lachnospiraceae bacterium | reverse complement strand
GTCTTTACTGCCCGGCGACTTGGCGGAGACTACGGCAGGCCAGAGTCCACCTCATCCGGCGCTGGCGCGCCACCTTCCCCTCAAGGGGAAGGCAAGATGCCTTCCGTGAGGTGATCGACAGCCCTACAAATACGAATTTGTAGAATTAAAAACCGGCAGCCTGGTCTGGCTGCCGGTGAGAGAAAACTGATTTTAGCGGTCGGTACGGGTGGTGATGATCTTGCCGATCTCTTCATAAGAAGCTCCGGCCGGGATCGTATGAACGCCGATGCAGATCTTGCGGTCATAGCCGTGGGCACAGAGATAGTCGTCCAGCTCTTTTGCGGATGTCACGATACCAGCTTCCACCATTCTGCGGGCTACCCTCTGGGAGCCGTCGCCGGAGCGCACCGTCACGGTCTTGTCTTCCGTGTTGATCGCATGACCCGGATTTGTATTTGCCGGTACAGTAGCCGGTGTCGGTGTTGGTGTCGCCGTAGGTTCCGGAGTCGGCGTTGCCGTGGGCTCCGGCGTTGGTGTTGCTGTCGGTTCCGGTGTCGGTGTCGCCGTGGGCGTTGGTGTTGCTGTCGGTTCCGGTGTCGGTGTCGCCGTAGGTTCCGGGCTCGGCGTGGCTGTGGGTTCCGGTGTCGGGGTTGCCGTGGGTTCCGGGCTCGGCGTGGCCGTGGGTTCCGGCGTCGGGGTTGCCGTTGCTTCCGGCGTCGGAGTTGCCTCAGGAGTAACCGTTGCTTCCGGGGTAGGTGTCTCCTCTGTCGGTACTGCCTCTTCCGTCAGCTCTGATGTCGGCTCCAATGTAGGTTCCCCACGATCTTCCGGCGGTTCTGGCGTCGGCTCTTCCGTAGTTCTTGGCGGCGCTGTTGGTTTTTCCCCGGCTGTATCTGCCAGCGTCATTCGTTCCACCATGCCCAGTTCCGCCGCACGCGCACGGATCTGTGCATCTGTCATTTCCGTATTTTTTCCGCTTCCCGAGAAATGCAGGATCAGGGCAGTCGCCATGACGCCAATCCCGATTCCCCGTAAGTATGATCTCAGTTTCATGAATTTCTTTCCTTTACCGTATTTCAAGTATCAGCATATCGCCAGCCAGGGTCCACCTCATCCGGCCTTCGGCCACCTTCTCCTTCGGTTTACAGTCCTGCTAAACTCTCTCCGTTCGTTAAGCAGGAACTGGTACCCTCAAGGGGAAGGCAAGGCTATTACCTCTACATTTTCCCCTTTCTTAAGGTGAATGCAATTTTATATTGATCACGATATTTCGTTCAGTGCGATGATCAGTTTCACCTCGCCGATGCCCATGCCAAGGTCCTTGGCGATGGCCATATCAGAACGCCCCATGCGATGCATTTCCAGGATACGTTCATTGTTGTTCTTTGTTGTTTCCTCGCCGGGTTCAAACTGCAGGGATACGCCGTCTTCCTTCGCATCCGCCTTCTTCGTGGTCCGTTTACGCCCGGTAGTTGCGGACTTTGTTGTTTTTTTCGCCTGCGGTTTCCGGGCGGAAGATTTCTTTGTTGTCGGAGCCTTGTTTTCTTCGCCATCCTCCGCTTCCGAAGTCATCTGCTCAAACTCTTTCATCACGGCTTCGATGGTAAGCTGATCCGGATACTCTTCATCCTCCTTATCCGTATCTGCCACACTCTTTTCAGCGCTTTTTTTCGATCTGGCCTCCGAAACTGATCTCGCTTTCGTCTCCGGCTCCTCCGCCAGCTTTTCAAACTCCTTCATGAACGCCTCAATGGAATCCGGCTCCTCGGCTCCCTCGGATATTTCCGATTTCTCTTCTGCATTTTCGGTCTCTGCATCTTCAATCGTCTCCGAATCTGACTCCTCTGTTTCCGTTTCTGTTTCCTCAAGCGGATCCGGCTCTGTTTCATCAAATGTCTCCGGTTCAGCCTCTACGGTTTCTGTCACAGTTTCGTCCGGTGCCTCTGATTCTTCAACACTTACCGACTCGCTCTCTTCCTCATTCGCCTCATACACTGCGTCAGCTGCTTCCGTGCCCTCTGCCTCAACAAAAAACTCAGATGCAGCGTTTTCCGCACCCTTCTCATCTGCTGCCGGCTCTGCTTCGTACTCCTCTGAAGCCTCCGATTCTGCGTCGAAAGGTTCCGACTCTGTTTCTTCTACCTCAAAAGTGTCATCCGCGCTTTCCGTTTTCTCTTCTTCCGAAGGTTCCCAGCGAGCTTCCGAGATCCCCGTGACCGATGACACATCTGCTGCCAGCTCTTCCGTAGCGGCACGCAGTAATGCTTCCATCTTTTCTTCTTCGCTCAGTCCGTCAAACGCTTCCTCCGCATCGCCGGAAGCTGCCAGTTCTTCCGCTGCCGTTAAAGTCTCAAAGATATCCGCCTTTGCCGGTATCTCTTCTTCCGGCTCGTCGATGGACTCCAGCCAGCCATTATTAGACTGCAAGCCCATCTCACGCAGTTCTTCCTCGGACAATCCCATAAAGCTGTCAGAATTGTTCTCCGGTAAAACGGTCTCTGCCTCATCTCCGAAGATTTCCTTTACATCCTCTTTTTCTATATTACTTCCGGTAAACGCCATACGATCTGACTCGTTCCAAACCGCTTCGGTGTCTTCCTCTGTCTCTTTCAGCGAATCACGAAATGCAGACAGACTCTCCTGCAGGCGTTCCTCTGCCCCGCGCTTTGCTACAGCACCGGCTTCCCGTGCATCCTCCGGGCGTGGCGCATCGGCATCCTCCAAAGCAAACTCGCTTACCAGTTCTTCAAAGATCTCCGCCGGTACCTCCACAGCATCCGTCGGTTCCTGCTCTTCCATATACAGTTCTTCTTCCGGAGCCTCTGCAGCAGCTTTCCGCAACTCCGTCTCCTGCAGCAGCCGTCTGGCGTCGATCATTTTTTCTTCGGCACTTACTGCGGTACGGCCTGCCGCTTCCGCCTTGTCCGTGGCATCCTCCGCCAGTTTCATGGCATGGCCTGCCAGGTCGTAGGCTTCGTTGGCACGCACATTGGCATCCTTGCTGGTCTGGTCAGCACGGTTTAAAAGCTCGGTCAGTTCTTCCTTGCTCTTGCGCAGCATATCCGAAAGAAAAACCACCTGATTGTGGCTCTGGTTGATCTGCTCCAGCACGGAATCGGAGTACTCCCCCACCGCCATGATCTTTTCGTTAGCGATCTTCTCCAGAGAGCGTTCTGTCTTTTCCATAGAATAGTCCAGCGTTTCTTTGGTCAGATCATCGATCTTCTGACGGGACAGTTCCACTTCATCGTCAAAGAGATGTTCCAGTTCTTCCCGGGAAATACCCTCTCCCGCTTCCCCCGAACCACGACTTACATCCGGCAGGAAAAAGCTGATGACAAAGGCCGCAAGCCCCCCCATCAGCAAAGTGATCTCCAATGTTGTCATTTTGTTTTTACTCCTGAATCCTGAATTTTTAAATCTTTACATCAAAAGCGTGCGTGCTTTTGACAACCACACGATCCGTGGGTTGTTTTTTCTTCCGGTTGCGCCCGCCGTCTCCGCCGTAACCGTTCCGTTCCCGCTCATCGGTGTCCGTATCCGTTCCGGCATCCTCTTTTTTATGCACCAGATCCACCTCGTCCTGCACATCCTGCTCTACCTGTTGTTGCTGCTGGTTCTGGAAAATAGCGCCCCGTTCGTTTTCATGATGCTGCAGCTGTGTATAGTCCTGCGTCCGGCCGACCATACCATTCAATTCAACGATACCTATTGCCATACGCTGTCTCCTTATATTATCGCCGCCTCACAGTGCCGCGATGCGCACATCACCCTTGCTCTTGATAAACCGACTGTATTTTACCACATTTTTGATGATCATGGAAACATCCGATATTTCGATCACCACACCGGGGTATACTTCGCCACTCACTTCCACCGCAGCATTCTCCCCTTCCGTCATCTGCTCCTTGAGCTGCTGCATCTCCTCAGTTCCCGCAGTATAGGTTGCCTGTGCCGCTTTGATGGTCGCCGCGATCTGCTGCAGCTGCTTCACCTGATCCGGTCCCATCTTGACACCTGCCGCTATCTTTTTCTTAGCCGCTTCCAGTACCGGTACCAGCGATTTGATATTTTTCTGTGCTTCCGCCACTTCTTTGTTCAGCACACCCATACGGGTAATGGTCTTTGGATCTACCCCAACGGTCACCCTGGTATCCGCCCCCATATGAGATCCCAGTGTTCGCACGCGGATCTTTGAGAGCGCTACCACTTCTCCGCCGGTGATAAAACCCTTGCTGCTCATGACATTGATCTCTGTGCCCGCATGCACATGGGAATGCAGGATGGAATTGGTCTCTACATACCCCCCCGCTTCCACGGTACAGTTCTCCATAAACTTGGAGATGATATTGCCGCCGGCTTTCAGCGTGCCCTTACCCATACCGTTGATACCACGCACCAGCACGATATTGCCACCGGCTTCCAGATGCGCGCCTTCCACCACACCGCGCACTTCGATATCCCCGTCGGTCTTGACACTGAAGTTGGAATTCACATTGCCTTCCACCACCACATTGCCGGAATACTCAATGTTTCCGGTGGAATTGTCCACATTTGTCACCTGCATCACATCAGAGACAAAAACTTTCCCCCCGGTCAATGTTACATGTCCGTCCACACGCGACAGAATGGACAATTTATCCTCTGACAGCTGAATATTTAAACCGTAGGACAGACCGGCCCGCTTCACTTCTCTCGGTTTCATTACCACGCCGGTCACATCCCGACCTTCTTCACCGCGCACCTCCGGCGTGAGCGTCGCCAGCACATCCCCCGTCTTGCAGTGCTGCACAAGATTCAGATTGAAGAAATCCACGGTACCATCTTCGTTCAATGTCGGCCGGATCCGGTTGTCCGTATTGAAATGATAGGTTATAAATGCATCCGTGCCTTCCTTTACCGCCTGGCCCCTGGCGATCACATAGTCCCGACAGTATTCGCGCTCCTGCAAAAACTGTTCTACCACCTCATCGTCCACACCAAAGATCACTTTTTGCAGACGGCACTCGCTGTAGATGCCTTCCCGGTCCAAAAGGCGTCCTCCCGTGGAAGGCGGATAAAAGCGCGCCCTTGCCTCCATCCGATCCATGCTGATCTCGATGATGCTGCACTCCGCTACCGGCAGCATCTTTTCCGCCGAAAGCGGGATCAGCTGTCCTGCTCCATAAGACTTATACCCTTTCCCCAGCATTGCCACATCATAGTTCACTTTTTTGAATGCCAGATAATTCAAAATCTCCGGCAGCTGCGGCCATTCGCCACCCGCTCCCGGAAACATCTGTAGGAAAGTTCCTCTTTCATGCAATACTAACTGAAAATATGCATTTGCCCCCATAAAGACCTCTCTTATACTTTTTTTGACAGGATCCCGACATAGTCGCCAAGCCTTGCACGCATCTTTTCAAGCGCCCTGGTATGCAGCTGTGAAATACGGGATTCCGACACTTCCAGAATGTTTGCGATCTCCTTCAGGGTCAGTTCTTCATAGTAATAAAATGTGATCACACTACGCTCTTTTTCGGTGAGTGTCTCCAGCGCTTCCACCAGCATCTGTTTTAACTCTGCCTTATCCATCACTTCTTCCGGTGATTCAAAACGATGTCCCAGGGAATTTTCATTGGATACATCGCTGCCGGCTTCCATAAACTCATTTAGGGAAACCACATTCGTCAGCTTCATCTGCGACTGCCAGTCCATCAGTTCATCATCCGTGATGCCCAGCGCTGCTGCGATCTCTTCATCCGTTGCCGGACGTCCGGTAGAGGTTTCGATCTCCTTCATCACGGCGTCGATCTGTTTCTGCCGCTGCCGTATCGTTCTCGGGATCCAGTCATTTTTCCGGATCTGGTCCAGGATCGCTCCGCGGATACGCAGAGACGCATAAGTTTCAAATTTGATCCCCTTGCGCGTATCAAACTTGTCAATGGCATCGATCAGACCGAAAATACCATAACTGGACAGTTCTTCAAATTCCACAGTACCGCCCAGGTACATCGAAAGACGCCCCGCTACCAGCTTGACGAGCGGTGCATATTCCAGGATCAGTTTTTCCCGCAGATCCACACTTCCCAGCCTTGTGTAATCTTCCCAAAGTCTTTTCTTTCCGGCCTCATCCATAGTTTTCTCCCCCGTACAAAGATGTCGTTTCTCTCAGTACTTTTAAAAATCGTCGTTATTCCCCTTTTCCACCAGGTCACCGTTTTCTTCGAAATAATCCATATAGTTCATATTCATATTGAACTGATCCACAATGCTCTTTACGATGGTTCCTAAAATGGCAAAGCCCAGCAGCGCCAAAAACAGAACCAGCAAAAACTCCGTCATCGGTAATTTCTGTAGCAGACAGATGATCAATGCAATGGTTCCGCCTGAGAGCATAAACAACGATGGCAAGAGCTTTGTTTTCAGATTATTCCGTTTCTCCGGAACATATATCTCTTTTTCTTCTTTTTCTTTATTTTCCATAACTATACTACAAACTATACTACAACTGCTTTCCCTGCGGCAGTTCTTCAGATCACCTTCACCGGTTTGCCCACCGCTTTTACTTCATAGTCACCGGTTTCCGGATTGAAGATCACCGTGCGCCCGTAATTGGCTCCGCAGTCTTCTGCCAGGATTGGGATACCCAATTCCTTTAATACCGCCTTGGTCGCCGCCACATTACGATCCCCGATCCCGGTCAGTTCCGACTTGGACTGAAAGGCAAACATGGTGGCTCCTCCGGCGATCTTTGCTACCATACGGCTACGCATAGCCCCCATCTTTTCCAGGCGTTTCACCAGTTCCGGGATACCCGTATCGGCAAACTTCGCCAGATTGGCGCTGGATTTCACCTCTTTACTGTTGGGCAGCATCACATGTACCAGCCCGCCGATCTTGGTCTGACGGTCACGGATGGCGATCCCGACACACGAGCCCAGCCCGATGGTAGTGATCATATTGGGAGGCTTGCATACATTCAGATCTGCGATTCCTACTTTTATCACTTCCGCCATATTCTACAGCTCCTAAAAACCTAACGCGTGCAAAATCTTTTCATCGGACTCCTCATCCGGCACCAGGATAAAATAGCCTGACATTTCCTTGTCATCTGCAAAATCCGTCTGAATCAGCAGCATCTTGTCCGATACCGCACCAAACTCGATGGCCGGCACGGAAAGGATCGCCCCCGCCATATCGATACAGATATCCGGCACGGACGGGTAGATCGTCAGATTGGTCAGCGTTGAGAGCGAATTGAGATATGCTCCGGTGATCACATTGCCGATCTCTTTGAGTGCCGAGAGTTCCATCTCGGAAAAATCATCCCCCTCCGGCGGCATGCCCATCAGCTTCTGCACCATAGCCCGTGCGGATTCTTTTTTCTGTACGAACATGATGCTGCCGTGGATATCGCCATCCACCACCAGATAGATGCCGGCTACCAGCTGTTCTTCGCCACCCAGAGTCGTACCTACTTCCTTAAACTCCATCAGGCGTACCTTCGGCACCATCATATCCACCCGGGTGCCCAGCATCGTAGACAGTGCCGTAGTCGCATTTCCGGCGCCGATATTGCCGATCTCTTTGAGTACATCAAAGTACTGGTCGGACATCTGCTCGATTGTCATCTTATTGGAATCGCCCATTCGGTTTCTCCTTGCTCTTTATTACTTACAGGCCCTGTAATACCAGATCCATATCCAGCAATGTGATCAGACCGTCCTCATGCTTACCGATACCCATCGCGTAATTGCCCCGGTCACCGTCCCGATCAAAACCGACACGCTCGATCTCGGCTGTCGACAGATTGACCACTTCCTTTACGGAATCTACCATCACGCCGATGGCTTCGTGTGCCTCCATCTTGATGATGATGATACGGGTATCCTTGGTGATCTCATCTTGGGAAAGCCCCATCTTTAACCGCAGGCTCAGAACCGGAAGCACCTCACCACGCAGGTTGATCACGCCTTTGAAATAATCCGGTACCTGCGGCACGCGCGTGATCTGCTGCATACGCACGATATTGTCGATGTACTTGATATCGATGCCGTACTGTTCATCACCGATGCGGATAACGATATACTGAACGATCTCGTTTACATTTGTACTCAATTCATTTGCCATAGCCCTATTCTCCTCACTTTATTTTTAAATGAGTGCGTTGGAGTCGATGATCAGTGCCACCTCACCATCGCCAAGAATTGTTGCACCGCTGATAAATTTGCACTTGTTCATATACTTGCCCATGGACTTGATAACGATCTCCTGCTGACCGATCAGTTCGTCCACAATGAGACCTGCCAGTTTGTCGCCCTTCTTGGCGATCACTACCACCATATCGGCCCCCGGATTGCGTTTGGAATGCGTCTCCAGGATCTGGTCCATACGCAGCAGCGGGATGACCGTACCACGTAGGTTGATCACTTCTTTGGATTCCACCGTCTTGATATCCTTCGGGCTCACATTCTCGATCGTCTGAATACCGGACAATGCGATCGCATATTTCTCACCACCTACAACGACCATCAACGCCTGGATGATCGCCAGCGTCAGCGGCAGGCGGATGGAGAAGGTGGTGCCTTCGCCCAGCTTCGTCTTGACATCTACTTCACCGGACAGTGCTTCGATTTTGGATTTTACCACATCCAGTCCAACACCGCGTCCGGAGAGATCCGATACCTGTTTTGCCGTGGAGAAACTCGGCATAAACAACAGATTGATGATCTCGGAATCGTCTGCTGCATAGGCCTGTTCTTCCGTCATCACGCCGCGCTCGATCGCCTTCTGGCGTACACGCTCCACATCAATACCGTTACCGTCATCCCTTACTTCGATGACTACATTATTGCCATCCTGATATGCATCCAGGAAAATGGATCCGCATTCCGGCTTGCCTTTTGCGAGACGTTCCTCCGGCATTTCCAGACCATGGTCTGCGGAGTTACGCAGCATATGCATCAGAGGATCGCCGATCTCATCCACCACGGTACGATCCAGTTCTGTCTCTTCACCGGACATATACAGTTCCATAGGCTTGTTCAGCTGCTTGGAAATGTCGCGGATCATACGCGGGAATTTGGAAACCACGCTCTCGATGGGCACCATTCGTACCTTCATCACCGACTCGTGCAGGTTGGTGGTCACGCTCTCCAGATACTCGATCTGCTCGTTCAAGCCGTTTCCGGCAGATCCTGCACTGGTTGCCGTACTCACCAGAGAGTTCTTTGCAATGATCAGCTCGCTCACCAGGTTCATCAGGGAATCGAGTTTCTCGATATCCACACGCACGGTGCGGTTCACCGCCGGCTTGCCGGTCTTCTTGCCGTCGCTCTTGGCCAGCGTTGCTTTCTCCTGCTGCGGCTTCTTTTCTGTCTTCTTGGCCACTTCGGTCTTCACCGGGGTTACTGCGGTTGTCGCCGCCGGCTTTGCTTCCGCCTTCGGTGCTTCCGCTGCCTTCTCTGCCTTTTCTTCCTTGACTTCCTGCACCGCCGGTTCTGCCGCCGCTCCCGTAAACGGTGCTCCCTTGGCATCCGCGATCTCGGATACGGACTTGATCGCATTCAGGATCGTATCCAGATCCGCTTCCGTCGCTATGACCAGAGAAAATTCCAGTTCAAACTTTTCGTCTTCGATATCCTGTGTGGAAGGATTCGCGGCAATGATCTCGCCGTGTTCTTCAATGGCTTTGAATACCAGAAATGCACGTGCCGCTTTCAGCAGGCAGCTTTCCTGCACATAAACGGTCACACCGAAAATCTTCTTATTGGCCATCATCGCATCTTCCATGGCCTTTTGCTCTTCTTCAGACAGCTCCATCGCATTCCATGCGCCACCCGCCTGTGCGGATGCGTCTGCCGCCGGAGCCGTTTCCGCCGCCGGTGCTGCTGCCGGTGCCTCTTCCGGTGCCGCGCCCTTGTTTTCTAGGATCGCGTTCAACTCCTTGATGATGGGTTCATTGTCATTGTCGCCCTCATCCGAAGTCTCCTGGATCGTGGTTACATATTCTTCAATTGCATCCAGGCAACGGAACAAAACATCCACCATCGCGGCATTGACTTTCAGATTGCCTTCCCGCACCTCGGAGAACACATTCTCCATATCGTGCGTCAATGTCTGCATGCGCTTGTAGCCCATGGTACCGGCCATACCTTTCAGCGTATGCGCAGCGCGAAAGATCTCGCTGATGGTTTCCGGGTTTTCCGGATCCTGTTCGAGATTCAGTACGCTGGTGTTCAGATTCTGCAGGTGCTCCTTGCTCTCATCAAGGAAAATGTCTAAATACTGACTTACATCCATGTCTCTTCTCCTTTATGATCTTTATTTGGTGCCCCGACTCTGAATTAGCAATCGGCAAACCTTTGCTTTTTGTTCCGCAGATGCTTTTCAAGCCTATTTTACGCCGATATTTCCGGCGATTGCCTGCGCAATCTGGTCCAGGTCCAGTACTTCATTGACCAGTCCCGTTGCTACAATGCTGCCCGGCATCCCGTAGACCACACACGACTTTTCATCCTGTGCGATGATGTGTGTCTTCTTGGACTTGACCAGATTCTGTATACCCTCGGTGCCGTCATGTCCCATCCCGGTCAATACCACACATAAGATCGAGTGATATGTGCTGTTTGCCAGTGATTCGTACATATAGTTGGCACAAGGCTTTACGCCTTCTCTTGTGGGCTCATCCGTATAGTGGATCCGTGCTCTCCCCCGGTTGTCCTCATAACGCAGATGCGCCCCGCCCTTGGAGATATACACATGCCCTTTTTCCAGGTACTCTCCTTCTACGGCTTCACTGACCGTCACTTCACTCATGGCATTTAAGCGATCCGCCAGGGATTTTGTAAAACCGACCGGCATATGCTGTACGATCAGTACCGGTGCATCCAGATCCTTCGGGAGTCTCGGGATCACGGACTGCAATGCCTTGGGTCCGCCGGTGGAGGAAGCGATGGCCACCAGTTTGTTGCCTTTGCCTTCTCTAGGTACCCTGGCGCTGTCCACCTTGACGATGGCGCCACCCGGACGGATCATGACCGTGTTTCGGTGAATGCCGCTGGAAGCTTTGCGGTTGGAAAAGACCACGGCTTCCAAAATGTCAAAGAATCGTTTGATAAAATCCTGGTCTTTCGAATAGATTGCATTCGATGGTTTCTGAATAAAGTCTACGGCTCCCAGTTCCAAAGCATCCAGGGTGACTTTTGCCCCCTCGGAGGTTTCCGTCGAAAGCACCATCACCCGCTCCGGCCGGCCCATCTTCTTAAGTTCCTTTAAGAATTCCAGCCCGCCCATCCGCGGCATATTGATATCGGTGATAATGCCGTCAAACTGCTTGGTTTCCAGGAGTTTCAGCGCGTCTAAGCCGTTGTTCGCCATAGCTTCGACTTGATATCTGCTATCAGAATTGATTATATCACAGACCACTCTTCGCGTGAGTGCAGAGTCATCAACTATCAGGATTTTTTTTGCATCCATTTGGTCAACCCCCTCCTAAAATATGTTAATATTGTACCACAAAACGCAGTCTTATGCCAATATTTTTTTGCATTTTCACAATAAAACCTGCCAATCAAAAAGGGGCCGTCAGGCCCCTTTATTCTCCGTCTTTATACGCCGCTTTGCCGTTTCCGTATCTTTCGCTCTTCTTCAAAGATGAAACGGATGATCTCTTCTCTTGCCCCGTTTTCCATATACAGGAACTGTCCGCGGTACTCCCGGTTGGCCGGCTGATTCGGCATCGGTTCCGCCGTGATCAGACGCACCACGGCATCATAGGTCCGCCGTCCTTCCCTCAGATCCAGAACGAACCGGGAATGCACCAGTCTGCCCAGCTCATAATCGGCCTGGGACACAAAACGCATACCGCCGCCGCTGATATCCACGATGACACCACGCTCTGACGGCTCTGCCATGATATCCAGCTTGCTCTGCTCCAGATAGGTCTTTTCTTCCCAGTCCGGCAGCTGTCTGGCCATCATCCCGATGGCGCAGCTGTAACGATAGTATTCACGGCGCTGTTTCTTGGCCAGCTCCGACACCGGCTCCAGCACAGCCACGGCCACGCTTTCGTCATTGCGGCGCGTGATCACTTCGCCGATGCAGCTGTACAGTCCGCGGCCCGCATAGAAAAACATCTCATACTGTGCCCCCTGGGACAATATGATCATACGCGTCTGCTCGGTCGGCATCACGACTTCCACAAAACCGTCATCCGTCACATCATAGACTTTGGTGATGTGGTATTTCTTTTCGGATTTGCCTTCCTCATCAACGCTCAGCATTTCGAGATCCACGCGATCTCCCGGTCTTACTACATCCAAAATATCAATCATGTCGCTTTTTTGTTGGCCACAATATGCGAGAAGAACGCGGCCATCCCCCTTTTCTTGATTTTTCCTTCGTTTTCCAGGTGCATCAGCTTCTCCGTGATGCGCTCATACGCCAGAGCGGATTTTGCATTCGGACTTGCCAGACTCACCGGCGTCTGCTGCATCACGGCCTGTGCCAGATGTTTATCCTGAGGCACGGCGCCCAGATATTCCAAGGGCAGCCCCAGAAAACGGTTTACCACTACATTTAATTTTTTGAATAACACTTCGCCTTCGTTTTCGTTTTCCACACGGTTGGCGATCACCTTGATCTGCGAATTCTCCTTGGAAAAACGCGGATGCCGGTTCAGCGCTTTTAAGAGCGAATAGGAATCCGTGATCGAAGTCGGCTCCGGTGTGGTGATGAGCAGGATCTCGCCGCTCGCCACCAGAAACTCCAGCACGGCATCGGAGATCCCGGCCCCCGTATCAATGATGATCACATCCGCTATGGCATCCAGCTGTGCCAGGTTTTGTATGATATAGGTTAAGTACTCGCGGCTCAGATTGGAAAGCCCCGCGATACCGCTCCCGCCGGAAATAAAGCCCACATCCCCCGGTCCCCAGGTGATGATCTCCGTGATGGACTTGCCCTGATAGATCAGATCGCAGAGATTGTGTTTCGGCACGGTACCGAACATGATCTCGATATTGGCCAGACCGAAATCTGCATCCAGGATGATCACCCGCTGCCCCAGCTGCTTAAAATGCAGTGCCAGGTTGATGGCGGTATTGGACTTGCCCACGCCGCCTTTGCCGCTCGTCACCGTGATCACCCGCGCCAGAGGTCTGGTCGTGGGCATCGCATTTGCCTTTATGATGTTTCTGAGCTGTTGTGCCTGATCCATCGTTAATTTACCCCTGATCCGTCAATAAACTGCGTGCCACGCTCTGCGGATTGAACACTTCAATATCATCGGGTACATTCTGCCCATTGGTCACATAGCTGATGGGCTCGCCCGTATATAAGCGGAGATTCAAAAGATTGCCGCACTCCCTGGTCTCGTCCAGTTTGGTAAAGATCAAACGGTAATCCGTCATCTCCTTATAAGCATCCGCAATGGCCAGCAGATCCTTGTACTTCGTAGTTGCAGACAACACCAGATGCCGTTCCGTAGGCACCTCTTCCGGAAGCGCCTCCAAAAAGGACATCATATCCTTCTTCTGTTCCTCGTTCTTGTGCGAGTGTCCCGCCGTATCCACCAGGATATAATCATAGTCCTTATACCGTTCATACTGCTCCACCAGCTCTTTGGCTTCGTAGATCACATGAAAAGGTACACCCAGGATGTTTGCATAGGTCTTTAACTGATCCGTAGCGGAGATACGATAGGTATCCGTCGTAAAGAGCGCTACCTGCTTGTTCTCCATCAGGCGGAAACGGGAAGCCACCTTGGCCAGGGTTGTGGTCTTGCCCACACCGGTAGGCCCGATAAAGAAAACCACTTTAGCGCATTTCTCCGAGGGCGCGATCCGTACCGGTTTGCCGAATTTTAAGATGATCTTCTGGTACACAAAGGAAAGCATATGCTCCATAGTCATCCCGCTGGCATAGTTCTGCCGGATCTCATCCACCAGTTCATTGGCATTGGTCTCGGTCACTTCGTTATCCAAAAGCGTCCGGTGCAGCAGCCGGCAGAAATCCAGCATTTCCCTGCGTTCCGCATCCTGCTTTCCGGCTTCTTCCTGATCCCTGCGTTCCCGCAGCCGGTCTTCATCCGCCTGCTTGCTCAGCTTCTGCTCCAGCAGATTCTGGATGTTGTCCAGCTTCTCTTCCATGAGTTTTTCGTTTTTTTCAGTATGATCTTCCGCCTTGCCCGGTCTTACCTCTTTTCCGCGGCTGTCTTTCAGCTCACTCAGCAGCTGCTCGCTCATCACATCATCATCCGCCACCAGATCGATCCTGTTCTGCGGCTTGCCCGCCTTTTCTTCCGCTTTCTTTCTGGCGCGGTTCACCTCGGCGATGGCGCTCTTGGCCTGCACCTCGGGGCGGTCCATTTCCTCTTCCTTGGCCACCGTGATCTCCACCTGCATCTTCTTCAGGAAGGAGAAGAATCCCTTGGGTTTCACATTACGGGAATGGATCATCGTCACTTCCGAACCGAGTTCCTTCTTCGCAAGTGCCAGCGCTTCTGCTTCATTTTTTGCCTGAAATTTCTTGATAATCATATTAAATGCAAATCCTTATGCGCTCACCATTCCGACGCTCTGTAGTTCCACATCGGACTCCACTTCATTATAGGAGACCACCACCAGGTCGCGATAATAATCTTCTGTCAACTTCTTAAAATACATACGCACGATGGGCGATGTCAGCACGATCGGGCTGGCCCCCATCTCTTCCAGTTTGCTGATCCCCTTCTTCAGGTTATCCAGCATCGCACGGATCCGCTCCGGATCGAGCGTCAGCACGCTCACCATATTGGAGCCGGCAAAATACTTATTCGAGATCGCACGCTTTAAGGACTGCCGTACATATTCGGTCAAAAGATCCGTATCCCTGGTCGCCGTCGCGTGATCCGCCAGGGATTCAAAGATCG
>JAFXQR010000048.1 GCA_017526985.1 Lachnospiraceae bacterium | reverse complement strand
GTCTTTACTGCCCGGCGACTTGGCGGAGACTACGGCAGGCCAGAGTCCACCTCATCCGGCGCTGGCGCGCCACCTTCCCCTCAAGGGGAAGGCAAGATGCCTTCCGTGAGGTGATCGACAGCCCTACAAATACGAATTTGTCCCGCATGTGGTGCCAAAAAAGCCGCGGTCATTAAAGGCCGCGGCAACAAAATCTTTAGATCTCTACTGCAAGATGTACCACGCTGCTGTGCGGCAATGTTACAGTGAAGTGACTGTCGTCTTCGACCTTGAACTGATCGAAGCTCTTCTTCACAACGCAATCCGGATTTTCAAAGGTGTTGTGTTCATGGATCTCACCACCAACAATCTCGCCACTGATGGATTTGATCTTGGTATCTGCCAGAGATGCCTCAATCGATGCAGCCTTATCCACAGAAGTGTTGCACAGGGTGATGTGCAGCTTGCCGTCTTTTCCAAAGGAAACGGATTCCTGTACGAAGGGAGTCTTCCACTCATCTTCCACACCGATGGTCTCGGAATCGATGCTGCTCTGTACCAGTTCTGCATCCTGATGCCACTTGTACATATCAAATACATGATAGGTCGGTGTCTTGATCATCTTGTCGCCATCGGTCAGGATCACTGCCTGCAGTACATTCACCAGCTGCGCGATGTTTGCCATCTTCACGCGTCTGCAGTGCTTGTTGAAGAGGTTCAGATTCAGACCTGCGATCAGCGCATCACGAATCGTGTTCTGCTGATAGAGGAATCCCGGATTGGTGCCCGGCTCCACATCATACCAGCTGCCCCATTCGTCAATGATCAGGCCCACCTGGTTCTTCTTGTCATGCTTATCAAAGATCGCCTCGTTGATCTTAATGCGGTCTTCCATCTTCAGTGTCTTTGCCAGTGTGCGATACCAGTCTTTCTCGTCAAACTCCGTAGCGCTGCCCTTGTTGGTCCAGTCCCCCGGCAGCGTGTAATAGTGCAGGGACATACCATCCATAAATCCGTGGAACTGCTCCTGGGATCTGAAGCAGATGTCCATGACCTTATCCGGCCATTCCATATCATAACCGTCGGAACCGCAGCAAACCTTTTTGATCGGCTTCTTCGGATCATAGTTACGCACATAAGTCTGATAACGGCGATACAGATTTGCATAGTATTCTGCTGTCATATTGCCGCCGCAGCCCCAGTTCTCATTGCCGACGCCGAAATAATCCACGGTCCAGGGAGCCTCGTGTCCGTTTGCTTTACGCAGGTCTGCCATGGGCGATACACCTTCAAAGGTCATATACTCTACCCACTCACTCATCTCCTGCACGGTACCGCTGCCCACATTACCGTTCACATAGGTCTTGCAGCCCAGCTGACGGCACAGCTCCATAAACTCATGCGTACCGAAGCTGTTGTCTTCCACTACGCCGCCCCAATGGGTATTGATCATTTTTTTACGCGTTTCCTTGGGGCCAATGCCGTCTTTCCAGTGATATTCATCTGCAAAGCAGCCACCCGGCCAGCGCAGCACCGGAATACGGATCTGTTTCAACGCTTCCACCACATCGACACGCATGCCGTTGACATGCGGGATGTCCTTGTTGTTCTCCCCTACATAAAGCCCCTCATAGATGCAGCGGCCCAGATGCTCGGAAAAATGGCCCTGCAGTTCCGGATTAATGTGCCCCACTTTTTGTCCCGGATCGATTGAAAGTTTCATACCTTTGTTTCCTCCTGATAATATTTTTGTATTTCCTCCACCGTGTATTATTTTGCGGCACGGCGGTTCAGTTCTTCCTGCATCTCATCCAGAAAATCCTGCGGATGACATTCATTGTATTCCTCCATATACAGCTCCCACTCTGCATCAAAATCCTCGCTCATCACCAGCATCGGGATCCGGAGGTATTTGGTTTCCTGCATTTTGGACCATGCAATCCCTCCTGCCGTCGCCGTAGTCATACCATTGGAATATGACCACATCGGAAACCAGGGCTGGTTTTCTTCTTTTACCGAACCGATCATTTCCGGATAGGACCGGACACCGTATGCCGCAAAACACTCTGCCAGCGGCTTTGAAAGACTATTCATAAACTCCGAAGGCTGTTCATTCGGCATATTCGCGTTTTTTCCGTCATCGCTGGTACCGCCATACTGCGGCAGATATCCGTACATACAGAGATGGCTCTTTTTATAGGCATCGTCCGACACTTTTCGCCGGATCTCTTCCGTACGGTAGTAGATCCCGTCATCCCCCACCAGATAGTCCTCACCTTTCACACCCCAGAAACGCAGATCATGAATATCCTGATCCAGCATCGCATTCAGAAAGGCAAAAGCCAGATCCGGATCGGAACAGCCGGTGGTCACTGCAATACCGGAGCTGACATTGAGCGTATCACCATAGGTATGCCAGCGGTTTTCCATCCCCTTGTCGATCGTGAGTCCCAGAGGCACATAACTGCAGCCCAGCTCATCCAGCCCCAGCTGCTTCTGCGTATCCAGAATGTCCATAAAATCCCAATACTGATCGCACATCCCCAGCACTCTGCCCTCCGCCAGCTTTGCCAGATACTCGTCATAGCTCTGTGTTGCAAATTCCGGATCCAGGATACCTCTGTGGTATTCCTCGTTCAGCTTGGCAAAATATCGTCTCGCCGTCGGCGTGGTATTATAATCCACGATCTGCGGATGTGACGGATCCGTGGTATAATCCACGATCACGGTACCGTCATTGGGATATCCGTCCAAAAACTGCGGCGCATTTTCAATACAGAAGAAACGGCTTTTCTCGCACAGACAGGTGTACGGGATCAGCTCCCGCTCGTTGCCCTGCGCATCAACATCCGTCGGATTGGCTCTCGAATACCGCTCCAGCAGATCAAAATACTCATCCAGTGTTTCGATCTTCGGATAATCCGCCCAGGCCAGCACTCTGGTCTGGATCCAAAACGCCTCATCATTGTGCATGGTCGCGGTAGATGCGCCTTTGGTATTCTGGAACACATTGCACCAATAGATATGGCCGTCCGCCTGCCGGAACTGATCCCACTCTTCCGGGGTATAATAGTTCGTAAGATTCGGATACTTGCCGCTCTCCAGATATTCATCCCAGGGGATCAGTACCCCTTGTTCATACAGAATAGACGAACCGTCCCCGCCATCGATCAGATCGGGATACTCGCCGCTGGCAATGATACCGACCACCGCTTCTTCTTCGCTCTGGCCGCTCTGCATATTCAGCCAGTTTTCCATCAGACGCACCCCGGTCTTTTCCGCGATCATCTCACGCACATCATTCTCTGCGTTGATCTCCGGTCTTGGCTTTACTCCGTAAAAAGTAAATACCGTGATGCCGTCATTTTCGTGCGTCTCATATTCTTCCGCCGCCTGCGGATCCTCAACCGGAGAAACCGGCTCCTGTCCGGCACACCCTCCGACCATTCCGCATAAGATCACCGCAAAAAATCCGGAATATAGACGCTGATGTCTCCCCTTCCTTTTCATGCGTTTCGCATCCCCTGATCCCTGCGGTATTTGGATGGTGTACAGCCCTTACGCTCGATAAATTTCTGCACAAAATAATCGCTGTCCTTATAGCCCACTTCTTCCGCGATCTGTATGATCTTTTTATCCGTTGTTGCCAGCAGTTTGGCGGCTTCATGAATGCGTGTGTCCGTCAGATAATCCTTAAAACTCTGTCCGTATTTTTTCTTAAAGATCTGTCCCAGATACGCATTGTTGATAAAATACTTCTGGCTCATCTCACGCAGGCTGATATTCTCCGCAAAACGACTCTTGATCTCTTTCTCCACATCCCGCAGTACCCCCTGCGCCGCACGCCCGCGCAGCTGTGAGATATATTCCGCATACTCCAGACAAAAACGGAGAATAGATTCACTGCTCTCTTTGATCTTGCCCTTTTGAAAGGAACTCTCACTGATGAAACGCATGATCTCTTCCTGGTTGACCTCGTCATCCTGTTCGGACGCGATGTGGATCAACTGAAATAAAAGATAGGAAATATTAAAGTCCACGGATTCCTCAGAGATCTGTTTTTCACGGATCTCACGATAAAACACATTGACATTGCGCTCGATCTCCACCGTATTGTTCTCTTCGATCGCCGCTGCCAGCAGATCCATTTTTTCCTTGCAGATGATCGTGCGATTGGATCCGGACTGGGTATCGTAGGTTCCGATCAACCGCGCGATACCGTTCTGCTCCTGTCTGGCCTGCTCCAGTTCCGAGATACGCTCTTCCTCTTCTTTATACTTCTCATCGATCTGGCGTACCTTACGAACCGCCCCCAGCAGTTCCTCGCGGTCCACCGGTTTTACGATATAATCCATACAGCCATAGCGGAGCGCCTGCTGCGCATAGCCAAACTCGTCATAGCCGCTCATCACGATAAAATAAGCATCCGAGATGTTTTCTTTTTTGACACGCTCCAACAGCTCCAACCCATTGCACACCGGCATACGGATGTCCGTCAGGACCAGATCTACTTTTTCTTTTTGTAAAAATGCAATGGCTTCTTCCCCGTTCTGCACACAGCCTGCGATCTCACAGTCCTCGGCCTGCCAGTCGATCAGCAATTTCAGCCCTTGTGTGATAAACGGTTCATCATCTACCAGTAATACTCTCATATACGAATCTCCAAAGGCATGACGATCCTTACCATAGTTCCTACGCCTTTCTCGGAAGTCAGTTCAAATTCGACCAGCCCTTTTGTCATTTTTTTCAAGCGCAGATAGGCATTCATGGTACCCACATGCTTCTTGTTTTTCATATCTTCTATCGTAACATTTTTGATACGATTGTTCAACTCCGTAACTTCTTCTTCGTCCAGACCTTCGCCGGTATCTTCAATCTCGATGCACATTTTATTGTTCTGTTTGAATGCGCGGATAAAGATCCACCCCGGCGTCGATTTGCTCTCGATCCCGTGAATACATGCATTTTCCACAAAGGTAACGATGGTCAGCTTGGGAATTCCGAACTGCTCGCAATCCGGATCCACCGACACCTCGTAATTGAGGCGGTCACCGAAACGGTATTTCTGCAATGTCAGATAGGCCTGTACAAACTCCATCTCTTTACCGATACTGACTGCATCACCGCCCCAGTTCACATAGGTGCGCTCCATCACCGCAAGTTTGCCCACCATCTCTGCCGTCTCCGTCTCACCTCGCAGCAGACTGTGCATACGGATGCTTTCCAGGGCGTTGAACAAAAAGTGCGGATTGATCTGACTGTGCAATGCCAGCAGTTCCGCGTTCTGCCGGGCAATATCCATCTCCTGCTCATGCAGCTTATCTTTGTAGACAGTCATGATCAGTTCGTTCATGCGGATCGCCATACGGTTATAGCTGCGCGTCAGACTGGTGATCTCATCATCGCCCTCGATCCTGGTGATCAGCTGCAATTCGTCTTCCATTTCGCTGTCAAAGGATTTTTCCAATGACAGAATGCGTCTGGTCACGGAGTTTTCGATCATACGCAGCATGACCAGCGGCAATACGATATTGATCAAAAGCATCAGCAAAAACTTTCGTCCGTTCTCACTGAAGAAGTACCATTCCCTTCCCTTTTCCGGCAGCACATTGATGGTAAAACTCTGATCGTAGAGCTGGATGGCTTTACGGTAGGTGCCTTTTTCGATATGATCGCGGATACCAAAGGGCTGATCCTTTTCCTCGATACTTTTTTCACTAAGAACTATGGTGGTGTCTTTGCACACCAGGATCTGCCGGTTCTGATTGACCGTATCCAGATCCTTCATCACCTCTGCCAGGCCTTCGTAGTCCAGTTCCAGACGCAGGATCTTTTCACAGCCTTTAAAGTTTTCCATATCCATGCGCATAAATAATACAACTTTACGCGTGGGACTGCGGTCGGTCAGCGATGCCGGTTCATATACAAACTGCAGCGAGCTCTGCTTATCGGCCTCTTCGAAAGCGCGATACCAGTCACTGTCTTTCTCTGTGTCCAGGCGATAAAAACCGCTGCCGTTTATGATCGTGGGATTATCAGCATAAATTGAAAGATTACCGCCTTCGATACCGATATTGCTGTCAAAAAGAAGGGAGCTTTTCAAACGGTAAAATGCCTCATAATACTCTGCGGCGCTGGAATATTCCCGATTCAGGAAATCCTCCATCACCTGACTTTTATACAAATTATGCGCGATCGTCACCGGATACTCCAGATGCTTCTGCAATCCGTATTCGACGGCGTTCGCGCACTTTTCCATTTCATTTTGAATAGTATCACGAGAAGACTGGATGATATTGTGCAATATCATCCAGTCCGTGATAAACATGGGGATCAAAACCCCAACAAAAAACAATAAATACAGCTTCTGACCAAGTTTTAGACTGTTCAGAAATCGATTCATCTAAATCTTACTTGAACGGATTCTCCGTCGGGTACGGCAGGCTCTTCGGCTGGTTGTAGTTGATATCCTCGATAGGAACGCCGATGTACTTGAATACCTCAAACAGTGCCTTGCCATAGTGACCGAATGCTACTGCACCGTGGTGCGGGTAGTTCTTCTCGATCAGTACGTGACGATAGAAGCGGCCCATCTCGTTGATCGCGAATACTGCGATACCACCGAAGGAACGGGTAGCTACCGGAAGGATCTCGCCTTCTGCAACATATGCGCGGATCAGGCCGTCAGCGGTGCTCTGCAGACGGAAGAATGTGATCTCGCCCGGAGCGATATCGCCTTCCAGAGTTCCGTTGGTAACCTCTACCGGAAGTGCTCTTGCCATGATCTTCTGGTTCTTCATCTCGCAGAATGCCATCTTCTTGGAGCAGGTATTGCCGCAGTGGAAGCCCATGAATGTATCGCTGTGCTGATAATCGAACTTGCCCTTGATGGACTCGTTGTACATATCCTTCGGAACGGAGTTGTTGATATCCAGCAGGGTAACGATATCGTCGGATACACAGGTACCGATAAACTCGCTCAGGCAGCCGTAGATATCTACTTCACAGCTTACCGGGATACCACGACCGGTCAGACGGCTGTTTACATAGCACGGAACGAAACCGAACTGTGTCTGGAATGCCGGCCAGCACTTACCAGCGATGGCAACATATTTACGATAGCCCTTGTGAGCCTCTACCCAGTCAAGCAGAGTCAGCTCATACTGAGCCAGCTTCGGCAGGATCTCGCTCTTCTTGTTGCCTGCGCCCAGTTCCTTCTCCATATCTGCAACTACATCTGCGATACGCGGATCGCCTGCGTGCTTGTTGAATGCTTCAAACAGATCCAGCTCGGAGTTTTCTTCGATCTCAACACCCAGGTTGTACAGCTGCTTGATCGGAGCGTTGCAAGCCAGGAAGTTCATCGGACGAGGACCGAAGGAGATGATCTTCAGGTCAGCCAGGCTGATCAGAGTACGAGCGATCGGCAGGAATGCGTTCAGCTCATCTGCCAGATCCTCAGCGTCACCTACCGGATTCTCCGGGATATAAGCCTTTACATTACGCAGCTTCAGGTTGTAGCTTGCGTTCAACAGACCGCAGTATGCATCCCCACGATCGTCTAACAGGGAATCCTGTGTCTCTTCTGCAGCAGCCACGAAGATCTTCGGGCCATCGAAGTGCTTAGCAAGCAGAGTCTCGGAGATTTCCGGACCGAAGTTGCCAAGGTATACACACAGTGCGTTACAGCCTGCCTTCTTGATGTCCTCCAGAGCCTGAACCATGTGGATCTCGCTCTCAACGATGCAGATCGGGCACTCATAGATATCAGCTGCATCATACTTCTTAGCATAAGCTGCTACCAGTGCCTTTCTGCGGTTCACGGAGAGGCTCTCCGGGAAGCAGTCACGGCTGACTGCAACGATACCGAGTTTTACTTTTGCGATGTTTTCCATTGCCATTGCGAAATTACCTTCCTTTCTTTTCTTTAAAAATATTATGAATGTAAAAATTCAAAGCACTTTAATCCGCCTGTGCCCTCACCACGGAAGGTGAGGTACAGATCATGCACGCCGTCCGGAATGCTCAGCTTTGTCTCGCAGGATGTCCAGATGTTTGCGTTATCCGTCCGGATGGTACCAAGTACCGGTCCGTCCCAGGTCGTACGGATCTCAAATACGCCCCTGAGATATCCGATCATCTCAAGACGCAGTCCCGTCACGCCCTTGCAGTCAAAACTGCGATAACCCATAGTCGCTCCGTCACACAGATACGAGATGTAGCTCATAGCACCGAATCCGTCTGCACGGTCCTGCACAATGCGCGGAGCGGATTTATCACCCACATACATATCGTGCTTGTCCGTAAACAGATGGCATGCGATATACGCCGGATACTCTCCCACGTCTGAGAGAGGACCGCCATTGAGCCCGCAGGAACTTAAGCGCGCCTGCGGAATCTTTCCGTCCGCATCGAAGGTGATGGCCTCCGCACATGCCTGACGGGAATACCAATTTGCGTTCGTGTGCCTATGATAGAAAATATACCATTTCCCGTCGATTTCTTCAATACTTCCGTGATTATTTGCGCCATAAGCCATGGACAGATCCGCCGGCTTGCCATCCGCAATCCCCTTATCGCAGTTGCTGATGATCACACCGCCGTAAGTATACGGCCCTTCCGGGCTGTCCGACATGGCATAGCACAGTTCATGCATCACTTCGGAAGAATAGATAAAGTAATACTTACCATTTCTCTTGCGGATCGAAGGCGCCTCAAAGAACGCATGTCCTTCAAAGGGGGTTCCTTCGGAATAACACTTACCGGGAGCCACAAACTGCGGTGCCTTTTTGATGGTGAGCATATCGCTCTCCAGCACCGTAAGCATCGCGCCATGTCTGGACTTGTCCGTCTGTCCGCAAAAGCCGGTGAAAAGGTAAACCTGTCCGTCTTCATAGAGTACGCCCGGATCGAACTGCGGCTCATCGCCTTCTTTATTACCCAAAAGCGTTCCGTCCGGATACTTTACATTGCCCAAATATTCATACTTGCCGGCAGGAGTATCGCATACCGCTACGGATACCACACTGACCTTATCCAGCACATAATACAGATAGTAACGGCCGTCTGCACCCTGTGCCACATCCGGCGCATACAGACACATATGTCCGTCAGCGTTGAGCGGATCCTGCGTCTTACGGTAGATCACACCCTCATAGCGCCATGCCTTCCGGTCATTCACCGGTGCCGACCAGCAGATATAGTCATTTAAGCAGAAGGTCTCGCCGTCGTATCGGTCGTGAGAGCCGTACACATAGACTCTGTCACCGAATACATGGGGCTCACCGTCGGGAACATACTCCCAGTTCGGCATATACGGGTTATAAACCTGCTTCGGACGGCCGCTCTCCATTCCCGGCACAGCGCCTTCCGATACAAAATTCATTTCATTATGTTCCGCCGGCGTATACGGCTTCCACTCCGGCATTGCGGATCCGTCTGCATCGATGCCGTTCGGATCCCCGGTCTTTACAAAGTTGGCAACATAGTTTGCCATCTGTCTTGCCAGATCATAATGCCGTCCCTGCAACGGGCGCCAGCATTTCATCAGGGTTTCAAAGAAGAACCAAAGATCTACCGAATGGAAACAACCTGCCTGGTCATCCCCCGGCATATCCGGTCCGAAACGATAATAGTAAAGTTTTCTGGTCGGATCTTTCTTCAGTGCATCATTATAGGTGTTCTTTACAGCTCTTTCTACAGTATTGACACCACCCATGATAAATTCATCGGTGGTATTGCCGCTGATGATGGGACCGTCAATGCAATCCCCGCTGATGATACGCTCCACGGGATCTCCCACACAGAACTTACCGTCCTGAATACCCACAAACATCATACCGCGTTCATCGCGGAACTTTGCGTATTTATCACGGATCGCGATGGGATCCAGGGTGCGTGCCTCTTTCAGGGTCTTTACCCCCAGATATTCAAAGAAATCCGCACCTTTCTTCTCTGCCTTCTCCAGCGTTGCCGGGAAAAAGATATCAATATCCGGCGACCCCGGCAAAAACTTTGCCCGTTCCACTTCCTCTTTGGTGAAACGGATGATACCGCTGTAGATCAACGCTCCCTTGATCAGCCCGAAGTTTTCCTTACAGGTGATCTGGTTCATAACACTGCAGCCGCCGGCCGACTGTCCCGCAACCGTGATGCGGTCCGGATCGCCACCGAAATTTGCAATGTTTCTTGCTACCCAGCGCAGACCTGCCTGCTGATCCAAAAAACCGAAATTGCCCGGTGCCTCCGGCGCTTCTGCCGTGATCTCCGGATGTGCCAAAAATCCAAGTGCTCCCAGACGGTAGTTGACGCTGACAACGATGATGCCGCGGGACGCCAGACGCTCCCCGTCAAACTCCATCTCTGCGGTATAGCCCCACTGGAACCCGCCGCCAAAATACCATACCAGAACCGGCAGCTTCTCATCCGTTTTCTTTGCCGGTGTCCAGACATTCAGATACAGACAATCCTCACTCATCGGAATGTCCGGATCCACATGCCATTCTTTACAATAAACATCCGTTCCCAGCCCCGGTGTATCCTGTACTGAGATCGGTCCGAACTCGAATGCATTACGGATGCCTTCCCAGTTCTCTGCCGGCTGAGGCGCACGCCAACGGTTCTTTCCTACCGGCGGTGCCGCAAACGGAATACCCTTAAAAGCCGTGATCCTGGGATCATTCCCCGGCAGGCCTCTTACTTTACCATTCTCTGTCTCTGCAATTCTGATCATTTCTTCCCCCAAACAAGGCCCTTTTTTCCCTTAAAAAAACGCCCCACCCGGTCGGGAGACTTCTCCCGCCGGGTGAGACGATCGTGTTTCTTTACAGCTGCGGATAGATCGGCTTCAGTGCCGGATAGATCTTCTTGAAGGACTGGTATCTCTCTTCGTAACGCTCTGCCAGTTCCTTCTCCGGTTCTACAGTACCGATCACCTTAACGATCTTGGATGCTGCCTCTTCTACGGATGCGAAATGTCCGCAGCCAACTGCTGCCAGCATAGCGCCGCCCAGTGCCGGACCTTCCTCACTCTCGATAGAATCTACCGCAATATTGAACACATTTGCCATGATCTTTCTCCACAGTGGGCTCTTTGCGCCGCCACCGCAGATCTTGGTACGCGGGATCACGATACCGGATGCCTTTGCCACTTCAAAGGAATCACGCAGACCGAATGCCACGCCTTCATAAACCGCCTGCAGCATATCTGCACGGCTGGTGTCCATACTCATACCTACAAATGCACCTCTTGCCTGCGGATCGTTGTGCGGGGAACGCTCGCCCATCAGATACGGCAGGAAGTATACGTGATTGTTGCCCAGTTCCTTGATCTCTGCCTGTGCACCTGCGAAATCCTTATCTCTCTGGATATCGCCCATCCACCACTGGTTGCAGGATGCAGCGGAAAGCATGCAGCCCATCAGGTGATATTTACCGTTTGCGTGTGCAAAGGAGTGCAGAGCATTCTGCGGATCCACGGAATACTTATCGGAAGAGATAAAGATGGTTCCACTGGTACCCAGGGAAATGTTGCAGTCGCCATCACCTACCGTACCGGTACCGATCGCTGCTGCCGCATTATCACCGGCACCTGCGATCACCTTTACATCTGCAGACAGACCAAGCTCGGCTGCCACATCACTCTTCAGTGTACCGATCACTTCATAGCTCTCAAAGATCTGCGCCAGCCATTCTTTCTTCACGCTGCAGATCTCACACATCTTCTCAGACCACTTACGATTCTTTACATCAAACAGGAGCATACCGGAAGCATCGGATACATCCGTTGCATGCACGCCACTCAAACGATATGCCAGATAATCCTTCGGCAGCATGATCTTTGCGATCTTTGCGAAATTCTCCGGCTCATTTTCCTTCATCCACAGCACCTTCGGTGCGGTAAAGCCAGCAAATGCGATATTACCGGTCTCGTCGGACAGCACATTGCGACCAATGGTACCATTTAAGTACTCGCACTCTTTCATGGTACGGCCGTCATTCCACAGGATTGCCGGACGAACTACATTGTCCTGCGCATCCAGACATACCAGACCGTGCATCTGACCACCAAAGCTGATGCCCTTTACCTTATCTTCATTACCTGCGGTCAGCTCTTTCAGACCGGCTACCGACTGCTTATACCAATCTTCCGGATTCTGCTCGGACCAGCCGGGCTTCGGGAAACTGATGGGATATTCCTTTGAAACCGTACGAACAATGTGACCGTTCTCATCCATAAGAATGAGCTTTACTGACGAGGTACCAAGATCGATACCGACAAAACCTGCTTCCATTGACAGAACCTCCTGAGATGAATAATAAAATACAATTAGAATCATTCTATCATGGAAAGCCTTTTCTCACACCCCTTAAAAATATACAAGAATACCCGAATTTTTTGAGTACATTTTCGTGAATGCTGATTTAGCAATGGATTTCTGTGAAAGGAGCGACTATAATAAAAGTATTACAGACAAGGAAGTGAACACATATGATCAAAGAGATAAGGATCACAACTCTGGATGAACTGCTGCCCCTGCTGACCGAACAGGAATACCGCCCGGATCTGCACCGAAACCGCAGTTCGTATATCTATCGCGGGATGCCCAACTCCGCGTATAAGATGCACACATCACTGGCTCGCAACTGCAAGGATCTGCAGGCTACACTGGAACCGGCGATCCTGGAAAATTTTGCCAAATATGCGGTGATCGGCGATCCGACCATCGCACAGTCCGTATGGCGACAGATGATCGAAGGCCAGCACAATGGACTGCCTACCAGACTGTTGGACTGGACACATTCCGCTCTGGTAGGTCTGCATTTTGCCATGATGGAAGATGATCTGGAGCAGATGGACCAGCATGACTGTATGGTATGGCGCATCGATATGGCAGAACTGGTTTCCCTGCTGCCCATCCCGTATCAGCAGATCATCGGCTGCCGGCAGGCTACCATCTTTTCCGTGGATATGCTGGCGGAGATCACCCGCAACAGTCTGGCACAATACGACTACGATATGGGAAGCAATGCTATGGTCGTGATCGAACCCCCTTCCATTAACCAGCGTATCGTGAACCAGTATTCCTTCTTTTCCGTTGTTCCGATGCAGATCACAGATATTGAGGGTTTCCTGGACAGCAAGACCGAGCATACGGTCAAATATATCATAGAGAAAAACCTGCGCTGGCGGGTACGGGATATGCTGGATCAGCTGAATATGAGCGAACGTATCGTTTATCCCGGACTTTCCGGACTTTCGAAATGGATCGCAAGGCACTATTACGTAAAATAACGGAGAATATGCTGTAATACTGAGAAACATCAAAAAGATAACCCCATGGTCATTCACCCTACCGCGGAGATTATCTTCTCGATGTTTTTTATTGCATCTCGCTTACGGGTGTACCGACCAAAAGAAAGAAATCCCAAACAGATAATCGTACATCACAGAAAAAAACAGACAGCCTTGACACCACAGATGCAATGATTCTTTGTATTTCGTGCACAAAAAGACAGCTATGGCAATAAATCACCATTATAGAACATCCAAAGAATGGAATTCGCCAGAATCCACTTTCAGATCAATATGATCGATTAGCTCTCTCCTACTATCACTAATACAAATTGTTTGTGAAATAGATAACGGGAGCGGCCCGTTACCGGTCTCAGTGATATCCCAAAACCAAGGTAAATAATATAGGAATCCGCCCCCTTTGTCAATCGCTATATATAGCAGTTTTTTTCACTGTTTTTCTATATTTGGCGGCAGTTTCTGTTATGTGAACCAAATCCGTTTTCTGCAGTTACACATGTTTGATCATTGTATGTCAGAATTTAGCACGGCGTGCTAAAAGTTTATATTTTTATCATACTTCTGAATTTGTATGGTTTATATTTCCATGCTATCCGAATACAGTCAATATTCCGTCGATATTTTTGCGGATTCCGCATTTTTGTTCATTTTCAGAACCGTCCTTGTTGGCAGAACAGAAAAAACCTGCATCCGTACGCGACAGTTGCAGGTTTTTTCTGTTACAGTTTTGATGTTGTTAATTAATTACAGTTTTGCGATATCTTCCTGGGTGAGGACGCGGATGCCTGCGCGGGTCAGCGCTGCCTCAGCGGTCTTGTGGTCGCTTACGCGGAAGACCGTGTATGCCTTGTCCAGCGAACTCTCGGAAGAAAGTGCGTAGAGGTACTCCAGATTGATCCCGTTCTCCGCAAAGACTTTCAGGATCTGGTTTAAACCGCCCGGCTGGTCCGGCATCTCCACGACCACTACGCTGGTCAGCTTGTTGATGTAGCCGGCATCCTTTAAGACCGTGGTGGTCTCGTACACATCATCCACGATGATACGAACGATACCGAAACCGTCAGTCTCTGCCAGGGAGAGTGCGCGCATATTGATCTTGTTGGCTGCCAGCACATCCGTCATCTCGCACATCTTGCCC
>JAFXQR010000047.1 GCA_017526985.1 Lachnospiraceae bacterium | reverse complement strand
TTTTGAACCTCCTCAATGATATAGTTCGGGGTGGAAGCCCCCGCTGTGATACCGACTGTATTTATGCTTCCGTCCTGCTCCAGCTTGAGTTCCGAGAGTGTCTGGATAAAATCCGTTTTTGCGCATTCTTCCCGGCAGATCTCGTACAGCTTTCGTGAATTGGAACTCTTTGCATCTCCGATCACGATCATCGCGTCGACACCTGCTGCAATTTCCCTTGCTTCCGTCTGATGCTGAACAGTAGCATTACATATAGTATTCACAATACTAACATAATACGATTTTTTTTCAAATATTTCAACAATTTTTTGAAATTTCTTATGATGGAATGTCGTCTGGGAAACCACGCATACTTCCGCGTCATTTCCGGGATCATAATTTTCCGCTTCTTCCGGTGTGCTGATCACGGTAGCGGGGCGTCTGCACCAGCCCATGATACCCTCTACTTCGGGATGATCGGGATTTCCAACGATCACGATCTCACGATTTTCGCTCTCGCGATAGACGATCTCATGGATGCGTTTTACGAAAGGACAAGCCACATCCACATACTCGATCCCCTTTTCTTCCAGCATATCGATCACATGCTTGGGCACACCGTGCGAGCGAAGCACGACGATCCCTCCACTCACGGCACGCAATTCTTCTTCGGTATTTAAAATGCGTGCTCCTTTATTTTCCAGCTTACGGATCACTTCATCGTTATGGATCACCGGGCCGTAAGTATAGAGTTCCACGCCTTTCTCCGCCAGTTCAAAAGCCTTATCCACTGCTTTCTTTACCCCAAAGCAAAAGCCGGCAGTCTTTGCGGTGATCACCTGTATACCGTTTGCGTTCTTTTCCATTACAAGATCATTGCCTTCCACAGGATCAACCAACTTTCTCTGCTACGATCGCCAGCAGTTTTTCTTCTACTTCTTCGATGGTCATATCGGAAGTATCCACCAGCACGGCATCGTCGGCCTGTTTCAGCGGCGAGATCTCTCTTGTCATATCCCGATGATCGCGCTCGATGATATCCGCCTCGATCTGTGCCAGATCTGCCTGCTCACCCTTTGCGATCAGTTCATCATAGCGCCGCTTCGCACGTACGGCACTGCTCGCGGTCAGATAGGTCTTTACCTTTGCCTCCGGCAGCACGACGGTTCCGATATCACGTCCGTCCATCACCAGGCTTTCTTTTTTTGCAAGTGCATGCTGCAGTTCTACCAGTTTCTTACGCACGTCCGGATTCACGCTGGATCTGGATGCCATATTACTCACCTGCTCGGTACGGATCAGTCCGCTCACGTTCTCCCCGTTTAAGATCACCTGCTGCGCACCGTCTTCAAACTTGATGGATATATCAGCATCCTGGCACTTTGCGCTGATGGCAGCCGCATCTTCCATATCCACGCCTTTCCTAATCAGATACAGAGCCATAGCACGATACATTGCTCCCGTATCTACATAGATCACGCCCAGCTTCTTTGACACGCTCTTCGCGATCGTGCTCTTGCCAGCCCCTGCCGGTCCGTCGATCGCTACCGAAAATACTTTATCAGACATCTGTTGTCCCTCCTGTTGATTTACATTCTTCATTATGATAGCACAATTTGCTTCACTACGCACGTTATTCCTGCAAATTCCGGTTTGTTGAGCCCCCTGTCCTCGTTACGCTCGGCCAGGGGGCTTGTGTAAAAGTACACGGTTCCTTATCTTTTTCTTCAGTTTGCAGCCGCTATCACTGTTTTTCTCTCTCCTCATCCAGTTCTTCCTGATTTCTCATCATTCTTTCCAGTTCTCCCGGATGTTCTTCTTCATACTGCCGCCAGAACTCTGTATATTCCTCTTGCCATTGAAGAACTACATTCTCATCAACCAACATATATATATGATCCGTATCAAAGTCAGTGATCGTTGCAGAAACCGTATTATCCTCCCAGACCTGATCCGGTAATGGATAATAATCCATATGGTCATACAGACAATATATAGCAGGTTTAAACTCATCGCCTATACTGTTCGCCAAAAGAGATTTATCATATATAAAAGTTAATCTTGCTTCCTGATACCGGGAGGATATAATATAGTAAGCTTTCCCAAGATACCCTGCTGACGTTTCATTAAAATTTGGATCGTTTGACAGTCGGATATCCAAATCCATATCATTATTGTCTCTTTTAACTGTTACTGCGGGAACAACCGCTTCATCATATCTTGTCCCCAGATCCATTGGTGTGATAGTTATCATATCTATATCTGTATCCATTTCCGTTTTTTCATTCTCAACATTAAGGTGATCATCTTCTTTTACACCGGTAACAATATCCGTAATAATACCGGTGTTCGGATAAACGACCAGCAGGGTGTGCCCGTCGTCGCTTTGAATACGTTCAGCCACAGAAAGCAATCTCTCCGAAACCCTTATCCGATAATTTGCATTACGATATTCATATTCCAAATAGTACCTCTCTGTGCTGTCATTATCAAATCCGAATAATAACGGTACAGCTCCTATTTTCGCATTATCTCCTTCAATATTCACGGTACCGTACAAAATATCACAGCCTTCCTGCACTAATGCAACTATCGGAATGACCGGTTTATCATTACGTTGCACCAATCTCGATGTCGAAAAAAAACACGTTGCCACAATCGCAACGCCCAATGCCACTTTGATATTTATATGCGCCTTTTTACAAACGCTTCTAGCCAAAATAAAGGCAAATATAAAAATCGAAATCATATTGCAAGACGTCGAGCAAAACAAAAAGAACATATTTAATGAGTCATTTACCACAACCCGATTGGTAAATACCATTTCAAGAACGCCACCGCAGACCAGAAAAAGAATTCCGATTAAAAAAACCAGTTCTTTTTTGATGATTATTTTCATTCTATCCTCCGATACTTGCCATTTCACCTTTTACATTAAACAAAAAATTCAAATAGCTGCGTTCTCACCTGCCAAATGTCCCGTGGACCAGGCGATCTGTAAATTATAACCGCCGGTATGGGCATCCACATCAATCACTTCCCCGGCAAAATACAACCCAGGCACGAGTTTGGATTCCATGGTGGACGGATTGATCTCCTTGACGTTGACGCCGCCCTGCGTAATGATTGCCTCCGCAAAATCCCGTGTACCGGTCACTTCGTATTCCAGATGCTTCAGACATTGAACCATCCTCTGACGTTCCTCCTTCGTGATACCGTTGGCCATCCGGTCTGCCTTAATGCCACAGCGATCCGGAAATAAATCTCTTAACTTCCCTGGCAACAGACTGCCCATCACATTGCCGAAATGCTTGTTTTTATTCTCATCAAATTCCCGTACGATCCGGGCATCCAGCTGTTCTTCCGTAAGCGCCGGCTTCAGGTTGATCACCAGGCGTACTGCCTCGCTTTCTTTTCCGACTCGTCGTTTCTGATAGACGGAGGATGCCGTCAGGATCAGTGGTCCACTCACGCCAAAGTGTGTATAGAGCATCTCACCAAATCCGCTATAGATTTCTTTTTTCCCAAGATACAGTTTTGCTTCTACATTTTTAAGGGCAAGGCCCTGTAACGCTTTGCACTCATCCTCCTCCCGCAGCACCAGCGGCACCAGCGCTGTCCTGGCCTCGGCCATGGTATGGCCCAGCATTTTGATCTGTTCATCAAAACTGCCATCCGATCCCGTAGTCGCATAGGAATGCCCGCCGGTAGTTACGATCACCGCATCTGCCAGCAGTTCCTTTACTGTGGTATTGCCGGATCGCACCGTCATTTTCTTTTTATTATCCAGAACCGTTTTCGCGATCTGCAGGCGAAATCCGCCATCCCGTTTGGGCAGGATCTGTCGTACCTCAGTAAACAGCTGCACATCCACCCCCGCCTGCCGCAGTCCGCGCTCCAAAGCATTGATCACATCCCACGAATGATCGCTCACTGGAAACACCCGTCCGCCACGTTCCTCTTTCAACGGGCAGCCCAATTCCTCCACCAGCTCCATGACCGCATAATGATCAAAGTCATAGATACTGCTGTAAAGAAACTTCGGATTGCTTACCACATGGGAAAAGAACTCTTCGTTCTCACAGGTATTGGTCAGGTTACACCGCCCCTTCCCGGTAATAAAGAGTTTCTTTCCAAGCTTTTCGTTTTTTTCCAGCAGGATCACATCTGCACCGTTTTGTGCCGCTGTGATCGCAGCCATCATACCAGCAGCGCCGCCACCGATCACGGCTATCTTTTTCATAGTATCACCCAATCATCAACCGATATAATATTGCAACTGTATACGATCGAAAGCCTTACTTCTACACTTACTCCCCGATATCCGCCATCTCATCCCGGTCATAAGTCTGGAATGCATTCCAGCTTTCTTCCAACGCTTCCAGACGTTTACGGATCTGCTCCTCGTTCTTCAGATATACGCCGATCACTAACGCATTGATCGTACTCATGGGAGCCACCAGAGAATCCGCAATAGTGATCATATCCGTCTTGGCCCATAAGCAAACAGAAGAATACATATTCATAGGAGAATACTTACTATCCGTGATGGATATGATCCGCGCCCCCTGATGATTCGCGTAGTCCATGGCTCGCAGCGTGCGCAGGGAATATCTCGGAAAGCTGATGCCCATCACCACATCCTCTTTTTTCAACCAGGATAACTGCTCGTAGATCTCACTGATATTCGTTGTAGTCACGCTCACCACATCATCGCGCATCATACGAAGATAATAGGTCAGATAATCTGCCAGCGGGGCACAGGTACGAATCCCGACAATACAGATCTTTCGCGCATTGGAGATCAATTCCACTGCCTGATCAAAGACATCGCTGTCCACCATGCCAATGGTATCCACAATATTCTGAGCGTCTGAAACCAGCACCCGGCGCAACAGTTCCGAACGATTCTCACGGAATTCATTGGTCTGAGCCTTCTTGGGCGTAACCAAACGGCTCTGCAGTTCATCCGCCATGGCCTGCTGAAATTCCGGATAACCTTCGTAGCCCAGCATCGTTGCAAAACGAACCACTGTAGATTCACTGACTGCAGCCGCTTCCGCCAGTTTCATCGCCGTCATAAAAGCAGCGCGTTCCATATTTTCGGAAATATAGTCCGCGATCTTTTTCTGGCCTTTACTCATCTTGTCATATTGTGCTTTGATCACATCCAGCATCTTATCTCACCTATCATTTTTTTGAAAAAAGTGGCTCTGTTTCCAAAGCCACTTTTCATAAAAGTTCTTTTTTGTTGCTATCTTATTATACCGGGTATGCCTTATTCTTGGCATCGCCCTTCTTTACATCCACCTTTTGCTGCTGTGCTTCACGATACTTGAAGAAGTCGGTAGCAACCTGCGGGAACAGTGCGTAGGAAAGCACGTCCTCTTCCTGCTGCTTGTACTGCTTCATCTCTTTCTCGATGGACTCCAGTTCCGGCTCGGTATGACCTGTAGCCTCTGCACTTCTTGCAGTGGAACGCTTCTCGCCCGGGATTACCTTATTAATGACATCCTGGTTCATCGGCTTAACGGTCTGTCCATAGTTACCACGCAGCAGATCCTTGAACTCACCGGTAGCCATCTTGTATCTCTCTCCCATCAGGACATTGAAGATAGCCTGGGTACCAACGATCTGGGAAGACGGTGTTACCAGAGGCGGCTCACCGCAATCCTTACGTACGCGCGGGATCTCCTCCAGTACTTCGTTGTACTTGTCTTCTGCGTGCTGCTCCTTCAACTGGCTCACCATGTTGGAAAGCATACCACCCGGAACTTGATACAACAGAGTCTTGATGTTTACACCCAATACCTTGGTGCTCATCAGGCCGCTCTCGATGCACTCTTCACGATACGGTCTCCAGTAATCTGCGATCTCAGCCAGCAGCTTCTGATCATATCCGGTATCATATTCGGTGCCCTTGAAGGTCTCAACCATAACTTCCGTTGCCGGCTGGGAAGTACCCAGAGCGAACGGAGAGATTGCACAGTCGATTACATCTACGCCTGCCTCTACTGCCTTCAGATAAGTCATGGAAGCAACACCGGAGGTGTAGTGTGTATGCAACTGGATCGGCAGCTTGGTGTTCTCTTTCAGAGTCTTTACCAGCTCTGCAGCCTTGTACGGAACCAGCAGACCTGCCATATCCTTGATGCAGATGGAATCCGCGCCCATCTCCTCAATCTTCTTTGCCATATCTGCCCAGTACTCCAGAGTATAAGCATCACCGAGAGTATAGGAAAGAGCGATCTGAGACTCGCCGCGGCCTTCCTGCTTCTTGATCTTATTGGTCGCATCTACTGCAGCCTGCAGGTTACGCAGGTCGTTTAAGCAGTCAAAGATACGGATCACATCGATACCGTTTGCGATAGACTTCTCTACAAATGCATAAACCACATCATCTGCATACGGACGATAACCAAGAATGTTCTGTCCACGGAACAGCATCTGCAGTTTGGTGTTCTTGAAGCCGTCACGCAGCTTACGCAGTCTCTCCCACGGATCTTCCTTCAGGAAACGCAGGGATGCATCAAAAGTAGCACCACCCCAGCACTCTACAGCATGATATCCGACCTTATCCATCTTATCCACGATCGGAAGCATCTTCTCGGTCGGCATACGTGTAGCGATCAGAGACTGATGTGCATCACGCAATACCGTTTCCATAATACCAACCGGTTTTTTCACCTGATCTGACATAATATTTTATCCTTTCTGAAATGTCTGTAATCGTTAATTGATTCAAAAACGTTTGATCAAAATACTCCGAAGATCGCCATAAATGTTCCGGCTGCTACTGCAGTACCGATAACACCTGCTACATTCGGTCCCATAGCGTGCATCAGCAGGAAGTTGGTAGGATCTTCTTCTGCACCGACCTTCTGGGATACACGAGCTGCCATAGGTACGGCAGACACACCAGCGGAACCGATCAACGGATTTACCTTACCTCCGGTAGCCACACACATGATCTTACCGAAGAGAACTCCGGCTGCAGTACCAAACATAAATGCTATCAGTCCAAGCGCAACGATGAACAGGGTATCCGTGTTCAGGAATGCTTCTGCAGACGTCGTAGCACCTACGGAAGTACCGAGAATGATAACGACGATATACATCAGGGCGTTGGATGCGGTCTCGGTCAACTGACGAACCACACCGGACTCACGGAACAGGTTACCCAGCATCAGCATACCAACCAGCGGAGCCGTGGTAGGAAGTACCAGGGAAACCACGACGGTGATGATGATCGGGAACAGGATCTTCTCCAGCTTGGTAACCGGGCGAAGCTGTCCCATTTTGATCTGACGTTCTTTCTTGGTTGTCAACAGCTTCATGATAGGCGGCTGGATCACCGGTACCAGGGACATATAGGAATACGCTGCTACAGCGATGGGTCCAAGATACTTGGTCTGGCCCAGCTTACCTGCCAGGAAGATGGATGTCGGGCCGTCTGCACCACCGATGATGGAGATAGCAGCTGCAGCCTTGTCATTGAAGTCTGCCCAGCCCATTGCACCTGCATACAGCGCACCGAAATATGCGGCAAAAATACCGAACTGTGCTGCTGCACCAAGCAGGAAGCTCTTCGGGTTTGCGATCAGGGGACCGAAGTCGGTCATAGCGCCTACACCCATAAAGATCAGGGACGGCAGGATCGCCCACTCGTCTAATACATAAAAGTAATACAGTAATCCGCCCACTCCGTTCGGCGAATCTTCTGCCCGCATCATAATATCCGGATAAATGTTTACCAGCAGCATACCGAATGCGATCGGCACCAGCAGCAACGGCTCAAATTCATGACGGATAGCAAGATACAGGAAAAAGAGCGCTACACAGATCATGATGACATTCTTATACGTAAATTCCGGGTTCATGAATGCCATCTGTCCGAGCAGATTGTTTAAAATTTCGCTCATGAGATGTACCTCCGATTGTTTCTATAACCGTTCGCTAATTACTTTAAGGTTGCAAGTACCTGGCCTGCTTCGCAAGCATCACCTACTGCTACATCGATGCTGGCTACCACACCATCCTGCGGAGCTACCTGCGGGATTTCCATCTTCATTGCTTCTACGATCAGGATCGCGTCGCCCTTCTTTACGGAATCGCCAACGTTCTTCTCGATCTTGAATACTTTACCTGCTGCACCTGCTTCAATCTTTACAGAGCCAGCACCTGCAGAAGCCTTTGCTGCGGGAGCTGCCTTCGGAGCTGCTTTCGGAGCCGCCTTCGGAGCCGGAGCTGCAGCTGCTGCACCATTACCGCTGCCTTCTTCTACGGTTACTTCGTATACATTGCCGTTTACGGTGATCGTATAATTCTTCATTTTGATAATCCTCCTAAAACAATTGTACTATGTTTATTTGATCCTTCTGATGCTGCGCACCACAAAGCCTTCCGTAGAAATCTCTGCACTGCCAGCTGCAGTAGCTTCTGCTGCTGCGATTGCCGCCGCGATCACCGCGATCAGCTCATTGTCATCGGTTTCTTCTTCTGCTGCTTCACGCTCGATGATGTTCTCGATTGCCTTATCCACTGCCTCTGCCGGAGCCTCTTCTTTCTTTGCAAAAGCCTCCTGCAAAGTCGGAACGATTTTGAGCAGAGAAATGATGATCATGATAACGATCAACATTACGAACACGGTACCCATACCGATCATCGTGTTGGTACCCGCTCTCTGCATTGCTTCCTGCAATGTCAGCTGTACGCTTACCGTTACAGACTGCAGTTCGTCAAAAGAGTTGTATGCAAGCTCGATTGTTGCCGGATGCTTGTCACCCTTGATATGGAATACAGCGATCACACCGCCATCTTTTCCTTCAACGAAATACATCGGCTGGCTTTCATCTCTTTGAGGATTGCCAATGGAATCGATGGATGCCTGATAGGATCTCCATCCTGCCAGAACCGCCAGCATCTGCGGGGATCTGACATCCGCAACCTGACGATACTGATGCTCCGCTTCCGCAACCATTTCTTCTGTCAACGGTTCACCCAAAAGCATTTCCGGCTGGGTTACATATAAGAACACATCCTCCGGAGCAAAAGCGATCTCGTAAGTATCCTTTTCAACTCTCACTTCCTCACCACAGGCGGACAGCGCAAAGATGCAGACAAGCATGAGCAGTAAACTATAAATCTTCTTTTTCATGAATTGTCATCCTTTCTTTTCAGATTCTGTCTGAAAATGTCCTGCCTTTATGCAAAGAGCATCTCAAATGCATAGATCAGATGCTTTCTGGTATCCTGCGGTTCGATGATCTGATCCACATAACCGCGTCTTGCAGCAGAAGCTGCGCTGTTCTGCAGTGCTGCATATTCTTTTGCAGCTGCATCGATCTCTTCTGCGCTCTTGCCGTCATACATTACCTTAGCGGCAAGCTTTGCATCCATAGTACCGATCTCGGCATCCGGCCAAGCGAATACCAGATCTGCTCCGATGCCCTTGGAATTCATTGCAACATAAGCGCTGCCGAAAGCCTTACCTACGATCAGGTTTACTCTTGCCACATCACAGTTTGCAAATGCTTCGGTCAGAGCTGCAACGGATTTTGCGATATGCTTTTCGGAGCACTTCGTAGCCTTGAAGCCCTTTACATTGGTCACAGTCAAGATAGGAATGCCGAAGCTGTCGCAGAAATACACAAAATCTGCAGCCTTTTCTGCTCCTTCGTGACTCATCATTCCGTCAAATTTCTGGGCAACCTTACCGTCCTCGCCGATCACTTCATTACGATTTGCAACACAGCCAACCGTTACACCGTCCAGGCGGATAAAGCCCGTCACCATATCTTTTGCAAATCCGGCACCAACCTCCAGGAAGTCATTACCGTCTGCTATATTGGAAAGTAAGATGGAAGTATCGCCGGCTGCACCTAAGATCTCCGGCACGATACGATTCAGATCATCGGAAGAATCCGCGATCGCTACATCATCATTGTTCTGCGGAAGCATCGATACCAGTGCACGGATCTGTGCCAGGATCGTATCGGAATCTCCGACAAAATCAACATTGCCCGCTTCCTCGGACTGGAACTTTGCAGAAGAAGTGTCACACTTTGCTGTATAGTTGCCATCCAGAGTATCCGGAGCATTTACAAAAAGCTTGGCATCCTTGGACTCCATGAATACAAAGTCCGTCATAGCCGGAACCAGAGCAAGGCCGCCACCGCAATTACCAAACACAGCAGTGATCTGAGGAACCACCCCCTTTGCCATTGCTGTCTTGAAGAAGATCTCACCGAGTGCATTCAGAGCATCGGTTGCCTCCTGCAGACGAACACCAGTAGAATCGATCAGACCGATCACCGGTGTACCTGTTTTCATTGCCAGATCGTAGATGTTGCAGATCTTTTTGGCATGCATCTCACCGATGCTGCCGCCGAGAACCGAAGCATCCTGGCTGTAAACATACACACGATTACCATCGATCGTACCATAGCCGGTGATCACACCATCAGACGGTGTAGCTACCGGATCCAGGTTAAAATCGGTGGCACGCGCAGTTACAGCGGAGCCGATCTCAACGAAACTTTTTTCATCGAGCAGGGAATTGATCCGATTGCCCGCTGAGCTTGTTGAACTACCCATTCCTGTTACCTCCATTTTACTTTTGATAAAAATATTGCGAAAGCACGCGAAATAATCGTGCTTCAATGCACCGTTTGGTATTATATCATAAGATATCTAAAAAGCCTAGGATTATTTTTGTAGATTTACACATCCACTTTTATGTTTTCGAGTGCCAGATCTTCTGCCGCTTCTGCCTCTGCCTGCACCTTGAAATCCTCTACCATCTCGGGGCTCACCGTCGGCAGTTCCCCGATGGACTTCACGCCGAAACTACGCAGAAACTGCTCCGTAGTACCGAAAAGCAGCGGCTTTCCGGGTGCATCCAGCCGTCCCACTTCTTCGATCAGGTCATATTCCAGGAGTTTATTCAGCGCATGATCGCAGCTCACGCCACGGATCTTTTCGATCTCTCCTCTGGTTACCGGCTGTTTATAAGCTATGATCGAAAGCGTTTCGATCACAGTATCCGACAGGGAATAATGTTTGGGATGCTTCGCCAGCTTCATCAGATATTCGTAATACTCACCTTTGGTTCCCAATTGTACTGCGTCTTCCAGCTCGGTAATGGTGATACCACGGTCTTCACTTTCATATCGTTCTTTCAGATTGGCAATGGCGGCGCGTACCTCATCCTGTTTCATATTCAGGATATCCGCCAGTTGCTCGATCGGTACGGAATTACCGGTGGCAAACAAAACCGCTTCGATCGCCGCTTCCGGACAATCCGGCTTAGGCAATGCCTCTTCTTCCTCCGAGGGTTCCTCCGTTTTCTTTACACGTTTCTTACGCGGTTTCTTCTGTGCCGCTTCCTCGCCGTTATCTTCTGCTGTTTCTGTTACTTTTTCTTCTACAGCTTTTTCTTCTCCAACCTTTTCTTCAACAGTTTCTTCTGTGACATTTTCTTCTATGCCGTTTTCTTCTATGACATTTTCTTCTACGGCAGTTTCTTCGGCGGCAGTTTCTTCGGCAACTGTCATTTCAGTATCTTCTGCCTCATCAGCCGTCTCTCCCGCAGTTTTTTCTATCTCATTGATCCTGTTATTCTCTTCCATTCCCACGATTCCTTATCCAAGTATTATACGATTGCAAAATCTTCACCGAGAGCGATCTCGTCCGCATCTTCCGCGCGCTCGATCAGGATATCTCCAAAGATCTCTTCCTGCCGGATCACGATCTGTCCCATCTTCATCAGTTCCAGCACTACCAGGAAACTGACGATCACATCGATCCTGCGGCTCTGGCTCTGCAGCAGATCCCGGAAAGAGCACACCTCATGCGCATTCAGATACTCCAGGATCTCCAACTGCTTGTTTTCTACCGAGATCTCGTCTTTCTGTATATTGCCGAACTTGCTTCGGATCGGGTCCACACGGTCTTCCACACGTTTCATGATATCCTTAAAAATGTCATTCAGCTTTTTCAGATTCAGGTCACGCACCAGATCTTCATAATTGACTGGCGCCCGGTAGTTTAATACCGCCTCGGGCATAGTAGGCTCTTTGTATACAGAACGCCCTGCATCCACAAAACGATCCTTGAGTTCAAATGCCATATACTTGTACATCTTATGTTCCAAAAGTTTCTGTACCAGTTCGGCACGCGGATCTTCTTCTTCCCCTTCTTCATTGACTTCTCTGGGCAACAGCATACGGCACTTAATATCCAGCAGTGTCGCTGCCATCAGAAGAAATTCGCTCATCACATTCATATCTTCCCGTTCCATGGCACGGATATATTCCAGATACTGCGCCGTGATCTCCACGATCGGGATATCATAGATATCTACTTTATTCTTCTCGATCAAATGAAGCAGCAGATCCAGCGGCCCTTCAAATTTTTCCAGTTTTACAGAGATTGCCATCGTTCTTATCCCTTCTTGATTTCCACATACAAAAACTCTGCCGGATTGAATACGCGGATCGGTAAGGTATGTGTACCGATCCCCCGGCTGACGATCTGATCTTTTTTGTTCAGGTGGTATAAGCCACCGGTATATTCGGGAAACAACCACAGTTTCGGACTGATCACACCGCCCAGTTTCGGAAGCCGCATGATCCCGCCGTGATAATGTCCCGAAAAGGTCAGTTCCGGCCCCCACTGTGCGTACACCGGCATATATTCCGGGTCATGTGCGATCAGGATATGATACCTGCTGTCTTTTATATTGCCAAAGATCGTCTGCAGCAGACGCGGTGATAATTCTTTCCGGTTACTCATTTTATAGTACTGCTCCGGCAGGCTCAAGCCATGCACACAGATACCATATTCCTTCAAAAACGCGCTGTGATTATCTAGAATATGCGCTCCCGCATCTTTAAACTTCTTCATCATCTCGCGATAGGTAAACTGATATTTCCAGGGTGACCACTGGATACGGCTCTCATGATTGCCGAGCGCAAAATAGACCGGCGAAAACTCCGAAATATCTTTTATCAGTCGGCATGCCACATCAATAGAAGCGTTGATGATATGATCCCCGCGATCCTTGGCCGTCATGATATCGCCACCCATCAGTACAAAATCAGGCTGCAATTTGCGGATCTCTTTCACCAGCCTTTTGTTGTCTTTGCCAAACTCTCTGCCATGGAGATCCGTAATGACTACAAACTTTGCATTTTTATTTACTTTTTTGGATGTTAAAAAATAACGATGTACCTGAAAACGCTTTGTATCACTTACGATCACTCCGGAAAAGAATGCCACAAGCGACGAAAACAAGGCAAATAATATACGCAATCGATCTCCCTCCATACACTACCATATATAGCCACAGTTATGTATCATAACACAAGATATAACCTTGTTCAAGATGACATAATATCCAAAATTATAGAAATACGCAAAAAAAGAATGCCGCTTCCGACATTCTTTTCGTAATCCTTATGAAACTAACCAAAATTAGTTATATTTGCGCTTTCTAGCTGCTTCGGATTTCTTTTTCCGCTTTACACTCGGTTTCTCGTAGTGCTCGCGTTTGCGGATCTCCTGCTGGATACCAGCCTTAGCACAGCTTCTCTTAAAACGACGCAGTGCTGCATCCAGATCCTCATTCGGCTTTACTTCGATCTTCGACACCAGACTCAACCTCCCCTCAGCCGTAAGATTCGTTTTTTCACAAGCAATTGATATTATATACGCTTTCCCAATATCCGTCAAGCGTTTTATTTTATTACGCCAGGTTTTAGGGATTACGGGTAGTATCGTTTCGTTTTTCCTTCATAAACATCTTCATCAGTTCCTTCTCCACCACCTCATTGTGGTACACTCGCCTTTCGCAGACCGATATGATCTTTGCAAGCTCACCTTCGTCTATACCTTTGTTTTTTTCCCGCCACAATACTTCAAAGAGCATGATCATATTCATCCCGATCACACCATCCATCACATGTTTGAAAAAGCTGTAATCCTCATAACACTCCATATAGGTCCGCAGAAGATGTGACTGATAATATGCCGCATACATCCGTACACTTTCTTCACGCCCCTCGATATATTTGGCAAAGAGGCGCTGCCACTCTTTCTCGCCGTCTTCATAGCTCAGTTTATCAAAACGTTTGTAATACATACGGCACAGTTTATACAATAACGGAAGTACGTACTGCATTCCCTCCTGATAAAAATCCGTACTCATAAACTGATTCAAAACAGCGATCGGCAGCGGAAATAAGCGCGGCAGCCATTCCGTATCTTCTGATAATTCAAATCCGTTCTGCAGAGCTTCCGCTTCCGAAACGCCTTCACGCATCATCTTATCCTGCACCGTATATGCATAAGCCGCTGCATTGCGCAATGCCTCCTCCAGCGTCGCCGCATCCCCCTCTTTTGCCGCATCCGCGATCACCGTAAGCAGCGATTCCCGGCTTTTCTCCAGCGCTGCCAGATATTCCGGATCATCATTATCCCCGGTCTGTTCATATTCTTCCGGACTTTCTTCCTCTACGAAGAACTGTTCATCACGATATTTCAAAAACAGTTCCGCCACATGAACACAGGAGAGATCCAACTGCAATTCCGTATATGATCCGGGGCAGAATTTGATGCGCGGATAGGTCCTGCAGATATCTGCCAGGTATTCCTCACCTTTTTTGAGCTGCATCCCGCATCTGCCGTCCAGACGCAAAAAAGGACATCGGAAACAGTATGGCGAAAACGACGGTTGCACCTTCCCGTGCATTGCCGCTCTCAGCCGCAGTCCCCACAGTCCTTTCTCATTTCGAAATCTGCGTATCGCTTTGTCATCCAGAGGGATCCGCCAGCCTTTACAACAGCTCAGCGGACACTCCCCCATCAGACATTTGAATTTATCATAATACGAAATCTTTTTGACCAGCATCAGCCAAGCTGCCCGTCAAGCGCAGTCTCTGCCTCTTTCAGCGCATCTACGATGCCTGCCGGATTCTTACCGCCGGCCTGTGCCATCTGCGGCTTACCACCACCGCCGCCACCGACCAGACCTGCGATTGCTTTGATCAGATTGCCCGCATGTGCGCCTTTCTTGATCGCAGCATCCGCTGCCATTGCGATCAGATTGACCTTACCGTCGGCATTGGAAGCCAGTACGATCACACCATCGGTCACCTTATCTTTCAGCTGATCTCCCAGATCACGCAGACCGTTCATATCCACGCCTTCTACTGCCTTGGCCAGGAACTTCACGCCTTTCACTTCTTTGATGTCGCCATCCACGCTGCCCAGGGCCGAACCTGCTGCTTTGCTCTTTAAAGACGCGATCTCTGCATTCAGTCCTTTTACCTCTGCCTGCAGATGCGCGATCTTTTCCGGCACCTCATTTAACTGTCCTTTTAAGAGTGCCGCAGCCTGCTTCAGCTGTGACTCTACCTCACGGTAATAATCAAATACCGCCTGTCCGGTGATCGCTTCAATACGACGTACACCGGCTGCAATACCGGATTCGGATACTATCTTAAATGCGGAAATCGTTCCGGTGGAAGCTACATGAGTACCACCGCAGAGCTCTACGGAGTAGCCACCCATATCCACTACGCGTACTTCCGAACCGTATTTCTCACCAAACAGTGCCATTGCGCCGGTCTTTCTTGCATCTTCGATGCTCATCAGCTTGGTCACTACCGGCAGATTCTCGGAAATCTTTTCGTTTACGATACGCTCTACCTGTGCCAGTTCGTCTGCTGTCATTGCCTGGAAATGACTAAAGTCGAAACGGGTACGCTCCGGATCCTGATAGGAACCCTTCTGCTCTACGTGGCTGCCCAGCACATCCCGCAATGCCTTCTGCAGCAAGTGAGTCGCACTATGATTCTGGCAAGTACGGGTACGATTCTTTGCGTCTACCTTCATCGTCACGTTTTCGCCGTCACGGATCATACCCTTGGTCACCACACCGATATGAGCGATCTTGGAACCTGCAACATGCTCTGTTTTTTCTACCACAAAGGTAGCACCGGCTGTTTCGATCACGCCCTTATCACCGATCTGGCCACCCATCGTACCGTAGAACGGAGTTTCATCGGTAATGATCGCTCCCCGCATACCATCGGTCAATACTTCCGCAATAGTATCTTCCAGGCTTTCGTCATTATCTTTTTCCTCATCAGTATATACCTGAGCCATAGCAATGATCTTTGCTTCGCTCTCCAAACGGTCATAGCCGATGAATTTGGAATTCTTTGCCGCATCCATCTGCTCATAAACCGTCTTTTCATTTCCGAGCAGACGCACCTGTTTTCTTGCGCCACGTGCTCTTTCTTTCTGCTCTTTCATAGCAGCGTCAAAGCCTGCCTGATCTACGGTATATCCCTTCTCCTCCAGGATCTCCGTGGTCAGATCCAGCGGGAATCCATAGGTATCATACAATTTGAAAGCATCAGCACCTTTCAGTTCTTTTGCGCCCTCTGCCTGCATAGCTGCTTCCATCTCGTTCAGCACCGCGATACCCTGATCAATGGTACGGGCAAACTGATTCTCTTCCTGACGCAGGTTGTTTAAGATAAAGTCTTTCTTTTCTTCCAGTTCCGGATAACCGTCCTTGCTGCCTTCGATCACGGTTTCTGCCAGTTTTGCAAGGAACACGCCATCGATACCCAGCAGTCTGCCATGACGCGCTGCACGCCGGATGATACGGCGGAGCACATAGCCGCGTCCCACATTGGAGCATGTGATGCCGTCCGAGATCATAAATGTTACGGAACGGATATGGTCAGTGATCAGACGGATCGATACATCCTTCTTATCATCGGTCTGATAGGTAACACCTGCCATCTCGCAGACCTTATCACGGATCGCTTTCATAGTATCAATATCAAATACGGAATCCACATCCTGTACAACAACTGCCAGACGCTCCAATCCCATACCGGTATCGATATTCTTCTGGATCAGATCAGTATAATTGCCCTTACCGTCGTTGTTGTACTGGGAGAACACATTGTTCCACACTTCCATAAAGCGGTCACATTCGCAACCCACTTTACAATCGGGCTTGCCGCAGCCATACTTGATACCACGGTCATAATAAATCTCAGAACACGGTCCGCAAGGTCCCTCACCATGTTCCCAGAAGTTATCACACTTGCCATCTGCATCACGATAAAACTTCGTGATCTTCTCTGCCGGCACGCCGATCTCATCTGTCCAGATCTTTGCCGCCTCATCATCCTCAAAATAAATCGACGGATATAAGCGTTCCGGATCCAACCCGATCACTTTGGTCAGGAATTCCCAGCTCCACTTCAGCGACTCATGCTTAAAATAATCACCAAAAGAAAAGTTACCCAGCATCTCAAAAAATGTCAGATGTCTTGCAGTCTTTCCTACATTTTCAATATCACCGGTACGCACGCACTTCTGGCATGTGGTCACTCTGCGCTTTGGCGGCACTTCCTGACCGGTAAAATAAGGCTTCAACGGTGCCATACCGGAATTGATGATCAGCAATGAATTATCATTATGCGGCACCAGTGAAAAACTCTTCATCGACAGATGCTCTTTGCTCTCAAAGAACTCCAGAAACATCTTTCGCAATTGATTGACTCCGTACTTCTCCATAACCAATGTCCTCTCTTCTCGCGTTCCAGTCTCAATTTGAACTCAACAAGTTCATGCGTTCCTTATATTACCACAAAACCATAAAAATAGGAAACACTTTTTTCGAAACCCGCAAAAATCAGTTCCTACAAAAAAACCGTATCGTATCCGATACGGTTTCTACCAGCTGGAAAAGAGACTTGAACTCTCGACCCCTTCATTACGAGTGAAGTGCTCTACCGACTGAGCTATTCCAGCAGCAAAAATTATTATACGAAAACTTCTACTAAATTGCAAGCACTTTTTTCGTATCCGCAAATACAAATTTACAAGAAATACGCAGGTATCGCAGTCTTAATTATATAATATAATAGCATAAATACGCTGAAAGCAGCCGGCAGATATAATGCATATTTGCCAATTTTCGGAATGCGTTTTAACAGTGCTTCGTAGCCCTGGCTAATCCACAAAAACAACGGGATCACGCATGGCAGTACATAACGTCCCTGCACCTGATAATCAGAAGTGTAGCAATAGTATAACCATAAGGAAAAAGTTATAACACAGGCCAACAGTAATAATATATTCCGGACAATCGTATCCCGGCAGACAGTTTTTCTGCATTTCCATATACGATAGAACAATCCCGCAAACGCTGCTGCGAAAAACAACTCATACAGATAATAATATTTAATCCCTGCGTATACAGACCGTGAACCATAGGCTGCCACAAATCCGCGGAACAATTCCCATATAGTACTGTTTTCGGCCAGCATCCCGAAAATCCCTATGCCGCGTTCCTGTGCAGTCGGGGCACGATACGCGCCGGAAGCTGTCTGTGCCACGCGCAGGCTGTTCATACCGGTGATATCACCATGGAGCAGGATCGCATTACGAACAAACCACCAACCGGCCAATACCGCCCAGATCAGCAGGATCAATCCACCATAAGTAAGCATCTGTTTCCATAGAAATTCTCTTTTTCCGTTCTTTTCCTGAAAAAAACACAGTATAAACCAAGCCACACTGACCAGTAAAAAACCATAGGCGTTATAATACGACAAGGTACACAGTACGGCACCTAGCGAAAAAATAACCGCGTTTTTACGCCCTACACCTTCCTGCCACATCCATACCAGTGCATATAGCATAACCGCGATGGACAGCATGCACATCGATTCCACATTTACATAGGTATGCAGAAATAGCTGTTGCGGCAGATACATGATCCCGCAACAAAATGTCCATTGTGTTCCTCTTTCAGAAAACAGTCTCCGTCCCAGCAACCAGACAAAAAAAGCCATCCCTAATCCAAAGCACAGATTAACGGATCTGGCCGTAAGAAGCATTGTCCGGTCCCCTGCTCCAAATAAAGAAGCCAAACGCATCATCCATCCCATTAATATATAGGAAAGCCCCGGAAAAAACGCGTAAGATCCGCCATAATAGGGTATCTGCACTTCCGGCTCCAAGCCATTTGGCAGACGCAGATATTTACAGATATAGGACGGCAGCATATATCTGGAATGCTCATCCGGCGGATTGGTATATAAAGGCGGCGTATCTTCCAGCGGCTGCAACATAGCAATCCATCCGGCAATGACCAGAAAAAAGATCATGTATAATGCCAGCCCGATCACATCCCTTTTCAAAATTTTCTGTTCGTACAGTTTTTTCATACCTCGTGTATCATATCATATTCATAAAAAAAAATCGAGCGGTTCTTCTCGAACCGCCCGATTTATAATACCATTGTTTCTTACAGATCATTCATCAGCTTCATCTTATGATTGTTGAATTCTTCCTCAGTAATGATACCGCCATCTTTGAGTTTCAGCAGCATACCAACCTTCTCCTGGAACTCATCCATGCTGGCATACGGAGCAAAGATCTCATCGATCAGCGCCTGCTTCTTCTCTTCGAATTCTTCCACCGTGATCAGCTGACTGTCTCTTGCTACCATATACAATCTGGTGCGCAATACATAATCCGCCATCCCTTCCACATCTCTCAGGATCTCTACACGGCGATCATGATAATTCTTATCATCTGCCCAGCCTCTCTGATACATACGGATCAGGCGATCGATCTTTTCTTTGAAGGATGCTTCGTTGCTGTACTTCATTCCCATCACATCCGTGATGAGCTGCTGTTTCTTCTCTTCAAATTCTGCCGGGGTAGCAGTGCCTGCCACAACCATAGCCGGCCATCTGGAAAGCTTCATATCCAACACATCCATGGAATCCGTCAGATGTGGATCCAATAGTTTCTTCAGATCCTTCTTATCACTTTCGAACTCTTCTACCGGGATCAGCTCTGCTTCTACCAGGATCGGAAGCTTCTGAAGTTTCAGAGTAAATACATCATTGGAATCTGCCGGGTTATATGCTACACTCTGCAACAATACACTTCTCTTCTGATCATACTCTGTCTCGCTGATCAATTCGCTCATCAGGATCACAGGCAGCTTGGAAGTATTGTCACGAAATACCTCCAGGTCCACGATGCTCGGATCAAAACACTCATCCACAATCTGGTTTTTATTCTTTTCAAACTCAGAATCGTTGAGTACACCGGATTTTTTCAGTACAAAGATCTTCTGGATCTTTTCATAGAAGGAACTCATGCCCTTATCATCACAGATCAGCTTCAGTTTTTTCTCTTTGTACTCTTCGTCCGTACACATACCGGACTCGTGCATAATATCCAGCTTTTTCAGTTTCTGCTCGTAGGACTCGGAAGGCTTCTTCGGCTGCGGAACTACCGGTGCTGCCGGAGCCACCGGTACATTCGGAACCGCTGCCGGTGCAGGCTTAACCGGCGCAGGTGTCGGTGGCACATTCGGAACCATAGCTGCTTTCGGAGCTGCTGCAGGCTTCGGCACTGCCGCTGCCGGCTTGGGTACAGCCGCTGCCGGAACTTCCGGAACCGGTACCGAAGGACTCGGAGATAAAGACTCCAACGGTTTCGCAGGTGCCGGAATATTTACTTTTGCCGGCTCTGCATTTCCCGTCATACCGCCCGCAGCTTTCACCATGGCGATCAGCTCATTGCAGGCCGTATCCAGATCTTTCAACCCAGGAAGAATGGTACGGGTACTTTTTGCACCATACAGTGTCTGCATCTTTGTAAAGATGATCAGTGCGTCTGCGCCCTGAAATTCACCCTTCTGCACATCACGCACTTCTTTTGCATGATAATCAAACGCAGAAACATATTCATTCTTTCCTTCATCATTACAGATATAACCTTTGCCGGAAACAATACCGCCTTCCCGGCTTTCGTCCAGCTGAAGAAAAAGCTTATCCTGATTCTTTTGTTTCAGAAATGATTTTAAACTGTTTCCCCAGTTGCAATCATAATTCTTCATCGGATGTTCCTCCCTTTATCATTATATCGAAGCAAATTCTACAGATCGTTCATCAGCTTTGCCTTGTACTGATTGAATTCTTCCTCGGTAATGATATCTCCATCTTTCAGTTTCAGTAACATTCCGACTTTCTGCTGGAACTCGTCCATATCCTCGTAAGGAGCAAATACTTCGCCGATCAGTGCCTGCTTCTTCTCTTCGAAATCGTTCGCTGTGATCAGGCCGCAGTCTCTTGCTACCATATACAGTCTGGTACGAAGCACATAGTCAGCGATAGCAGCCACTTCATTTACGATCACAACCTTCTTGTCATGATAGCCCATCTCGTTCAGCCAGGTCTTCTGATACATCAGCATCACGCGATCCACCTTATTCTTGAAGCTGTACTCATCCGATGCCGGCATTGCCATCACTTCGCTGATCATACGCTGCTTTCTTTCTTCAAATTCCGCATCCGTAGCAGTACCTGCCACTACCATTGCCGGCCATCTGGAAAGCTTCATATCCAGTACATCCATGCCGTCCGTTGCATACGGATCCAGCATCTGCTTTAACTGCTCTTTGTCACTTTCAAACTCCGCACGCGGGATCACATCCGCATCCACCAGGATCGGCAGTTTCTGCAGCTTCAGTGTGAAAGTATCGTTGTCATCCATCGGATTGTATGCAACGCTGCGGATCAGGCGATCTTTCTTCTGATCAAAAGTGATCGGGTCGATCAGTTCACTCATGACCATGATCGGCAGTTTTGCGGTATTATCACGGAATAGTGCCAGATCGGTAACGGTCTCATCAAAGCACTCATCGATGATCTCTTCCTTCTTGATCTCAAACTCGCCTTCGGAAAGCATTCCTGCCTTCTTCATCGCAAAGATCTTCTGGATCTTCTCATAGAAGCTGTTCATACCCTTCTCATCGCAGATCAGTTTCAGCTTCTTCTCTCTGTACTCTTCATCAGTACACATACCGGATTCGTGCATGATATCCAGTTTCTTGAGTTTCTGCTCGTAGCCTTCTTTCTTCTTTGCTCCGGCTAGCGGTGCATTGGGTGCCGCTGCAGCTGCCGCAGCTGCTACTGCTGTCTGGGAAGGTGTATATGCCGGTACTACCGGAGTCGGTGTAGGTGCTGCTGCAGGCTTCGGAGCTGCCGGTGCCGGAGCAGGCGCAGGTGCTGCTGCAGGCTTCGGAGCTGCCGGTGCCGGAGCAGGTGCCGCCGGTGCAGGTTTCGGGGATGCTGCCGGCTTCGGTGCCGGTTTTGCAGGTGCTACCGGAGCTGCTGCTGCAGGCTTTGCGCTCGCTGCAGGCTTGGAGGTATCTCCCTGTTGCATACCGCCGGCATTCTTTACCAGCGTGATCACTTCTTCCATTGCTTTATTCATATCCTTCAGGCCCGGCAGGATCGTCTGGGTATTCTTTACACCATACAGAGTCTGCAGAGGCATTACGATCACCAGTGCATCAGCGCCCTGAAACTCACCTTTTTTGATATCACGAATCTCTTTTGCTTCGTACTCAAAGGTAGAGATATATTCGTTTTTCCCTTCTTCATTGCAGATATAACCGCGTCCGGAGATCTTCACACTATCCGGTCTGGTATCATCTGTACGCAATGACAATTTTTCCTGCTTTGTAGACAGAAATGATTTCAAACTGCTACCCCAATTGCACTGATACTCTTTTACTGCCATTTTGTTTCCCTCCTGTAAAAATAGGTTCTGCTTTCTTCCAGCAGAATGCTTTATTTCCATATTATTTTTCGGGCATATCCTTGCCCTTTTATGTTATTTTACTATAACAATAAAAAATGCCCATTTCAAGAGCGTTTCGGCCCCTCCAAAGGCATTTTGGCAATTCAACTCATATTGTTCAAAAAAGTTCCTTAATCACTTCTTCCTTTTTGCGTTTTAGAGCAATATTGTTTTATTCAGAAGTTCTTTTTTCTCCCGCAGACTTCCGGACAACCTTTGCCTTGTGGTTTCCATAATGCCCAATTTTGTTATGTCTACGACCTTGATCGGCGGATACATTCCCTTAGTCAACGCGCGCATTTCCGAAAGCAATATTGTTTCACTTTCTTTCTTCTGCATATTGATAAAATCGATCAGAATCGTGCCGCTGATGGTCCGTGCTACGATCTGTTCCGCGATCTCTGCGGCAGCTTCCAGATTCAGTTTCAAAAACACCTCTTCCCTGGCTGCTCCTTTTGCCGTCTGCACACGGGCAGAATTTACATCGATCACGCACATTGCTTCCGCTTCCGTGATCACGATCTCGGCACCGGAAGGCAGCCAGACCCTCTCGGACAGGATGTTTTTCAATTTCCCCTGCAGACCATGTAGGGCCGCCATAGTGATGTTCGTATCCTGATATCGTATCACCTGTTCCGGATCCATCCCGATCTGCTTTGCTTCAGAAACTGCCGTTTGATAAAGTTCTTCGGATTCCGTGATCCATACGCCCCCGGCTTCTTTCGCTTTCTGCAGACTCTGCGTGATGGCGGAAGCCGTCCGATAAAGGCGCAGCAGACGCACTTCGATATTCGCTCTTTTTCGTATGTTGTCAATTTGCTCCGAAAGATCCCGGACATTCTTCTTCAGCAGTTCCCCGTCTGCCTCCCCGGCCTTTGTGCGAAATAGGATCCCGAGTTGTTTTTCCTGCAGGAGTTCCCGGATCTCTTCCTGCTCCGTCAATGCCTTCAGCCGGCTTTTCTGATCACCGTCCAGCTTTTGCGAGCAACGCACACCGGCCTGTCCGCAGGTCATGACCATCCACTCGCTGCCCACCGACAGTTTCGTACTCACCTTTGCCATCTTTTCGCGATAAGCCAATGTCTCTATCATGACCGGCAGTGTAGTTCCTACCGGATAAATACCCGGAAGAAAACACTTTCCCCCCTCGGTATCAACAAAGGACGCCGAGATCGGCGGCGCATTCTGCACCACCCTGGCAAGATAAATATCACCGCTCTGCGCGGCATTCGATTGTTCGGTAAATACCTGGCGGATCCGCCCATGTTCGATCAGATAGATCACCGTCCAGATCTGCCCGTCATCCGCCGTTACATTATAAGCCAGACAACGGGACTCCCCGGTGATCAATTTTCTCCCCCTAAAGCAAGCAGGGGGATATATACTCCATCCCGTTCCCCGTAGATCTCCTTACGGATGATACGCACTGCGCGGAGTTTTTCTTCCGGGACCGTCTCTGCAAGAAGCGCAAATACATCCGCCGGCCGTACATTCAACGCACTGCCGGAAAGCAGCCGCATGCGCAATACCGGTGCCTCCGCATCCACCTCAAGAGATAAAATACCCGGACGGATATCTTTGGCTTTTTTCTCTTTTTTACCACCACGCTTGCTACGGTCTGCGTTTTTCTTTTTCTCCTCAGCATCTTCCTGCGGCGCACCAAGAAGCAATGTTTCCCGCGCCATCAAGTTGACTGCTGCAGTCATCAAAACGTCCCGCAGTGTTTCCGGATGTTCCCCTTCCACCTGGATCTCATAATCCGCCGCCGCAACACTGGCCATGGCATTGACAGAATGTTCCGGCATCACAGCCGCCGCAACGATCCAAATGCCTTCATGCATCACATCATTCAGTGCTTTGCACAGTTCCTCCACCGGTCGCAGTTCCGTCAGCTCCAGGTCAAAATAATCTCCATCCGTTTCCATTGCCACGCCCAGTGGATAAGCAAAAGACATGATCTGATGCGGATGAAATCCTTCGGTATATTTGGCCGGTATCTCAGAGCGCATCACCGCTTTCTGAAAATAGCGCAGCATATCCAGATGCCCCAGATAGCGCACCGGTCCTCTTCTCGCAAATTGAAATCTTATCGTCACACTCATCTTTTCTTCACACAGATCCCACACTGATAGGTAGCACAGCCACAGCCGCTGCACTAATCCCTGCAATTGGATGTCGTCAATTCTGATCTGGCCTGATGCCATTCTTTTAACAGCCAGGATTTATTGACTCCTCAGTCCAC
>JAFXQR010000046.1 GCA_017526985.1 Lachnospiraceae bacterium | reverse complement strand
GAAAGAATTTCAATTATCATCTTTTTCGCCGATAGCAGAAAGAGTTATTTTCTTATATGCATTTGACTTGTCACTGTTTGGATGGGGTTCTAACCCAATAATTGTGATATCTCCTTGATCAGGTCCATAGACCCAAAAAATTCTTCCTGCTCCCGGAGTATGATTCTCCAAATATGATTGCCAAACTTTCATACCATATCTCTTGGTTAGAGCCTCGATATCATGCGTTTCCAACCCAGGATGTCTTGGGTTTGTCGCTATCTGTAAAAGGGTTTTTCCAAGTTTTTGATATAACCTGTTTTCATCTTTTGTCGCTGTTCCAGAACTTATTTTTTCCGATAAATCTTCCCAAAACTGATCCATCTCCGGAACACCCATATAGATTGTAAACATACTTTATACCTCAAAAGCAGAAAGGTCGATAGCTTTTGAGACCTTTCCCTTTTTAAGATTTTCCACGGATTCATCCATCATATGAAGCGTATTTTCTGAAACCTGAAACGGTTTCGTCAATTCTCTCGGCTCTAAACGGATGCTTCCGTCATCAAATTCTTCTACATGAAAGTATTCAAATAATACATTCCTAAGGGTAATTCTCTTTTTAGAATCAATTTTAGCATCATAGGTTCTTACTGCTGTAGCCATAATATCACCTCCTGACCATAGTGGGATATCCCACTTACATTTTAGTAATTAAATATTCATTTGTCAAGATATGTATTTCATTTTATAAGAAGGGGGCAGCGAGCACTTGTTATTTTGCAAGAAGATCAAAATACAAATATATTTTGTGGAAATTATCGAAATGCGACCGGGCCGATCCGGGTGCGCATGACCAACGATTATCTTTTTAAAGCATTACTTCAGAAGAATGAGCGTGTTTTGAGAGGGTTGATCTGTTCACTATTGCATCTAAAACCGGATGAGCTTCGAAGTACTGAGATTCAGAATCCATTTATCTTGGGGGATAGTGTAGGTGAGAAAGATATCATTTTGGATATCAAGGTAGTGATTAATGACAATGCGATTCTGGATTTGGAAATGCAGGTTGTTAATGAACACAATTGGGTACCGAGATCCCTTTATTATGTATGCAGTAATTATAAAAATCTGAAAAGTGGAGAGGACTACAATGAGGCTATGCCCTCTGTTCATATTGGATTTCTTGATTTTACTCTGTTTGAAGAACATCCGGCGCTCTACTCAACTTATCGTATGTTGGAAATAAAAGAACATTATGAATATACGGATAAACTACAGATCGGTGTTTTGGACCTGACTAAAATTGACCTTGCCACAGAAGAAGACAAAGCATATAATATTCATGAATGGGCAGAGTTGTTTAAGGCGCAGACCTGGGAGGATATTAAGATGCTTGCAGCAAAAAATCAAGAAATCGATGATGCGGCAACCACGATATATCAGCTCACGGAAGATGAGCGTGTTCGTCAGCAATGTGAGGCGCGCGAGGACTATCTGCGCCGCCAGAAAGGGATGCAGAATCTGCTTGACCAACAAAAACAGTTGTTAGATAAGAAAGATGATATTATAGCGGAACAGAAGCAGGAAATAGAGGCGTTACAAAAGGTAATAGCCAAGCTGAAAAGAAATATCTTAGGTACTTGATCCCGGGGAGAAGAAAAGCTCCATGGAATTGTCAGAATTCATGCAGAATGTGGTACCTAAAAATCAGGAAAATAAAATGGCATTCCGGACGGATCCGGGATGCCATTTTTCTTTTCAAGAGGGATTGAGAGCCCAAAATGTACGCCGATCAACATTTTGGAAAGTTACCGCTCGATCAGGATCGGGGCGGTATTCTCGCGTACCGTATCGGCAGTGACGACGATCTTCTTTACATTGTCGAGGGATGGAGCCTCAAACATGGTTCGCATCAGGATATCTTCGATGATCTTGAGCAGCATTTGCACTTTGCTTGTACATAGGGTGATAGAATGCTATTCAAAGGATTGTTGTAATATTCTGAGGTAAAAGCACACACCATGGGGAGGGATGCAGGGATTTCGCCTGCTTGAATAAGCCGCCGGCTTTTGTTATAATCGGGATAACAGAAATCGGAGGAAAGTCTTGTGCAAAAGATTGGGATCGGATACGAAAACTATAAAGAGTTTGTCGATAGTAATATGTATTACGTCGATAAGACTCTGCTGGTGAAAGATATACTGGAAAAAGGCGGAAAAGTTACGCTTTTTACCAGGCCGCGTCGTTTTGGCAAGACGCTGGCACTTTCTATGATCCGGACCTTCTTTGAGGCAGAGGTGGACCGAAATGGTGATCCGATAGATAACAGGCGCTATTTTGAAGGTAAAAAGATCATGGATTGCGGGAATGAGATCCTGTCAAAGATGGGGCAGTATCCAGTGATCAAGCTGTCTTTGAAATCTGCAAAGCAGCCGGACTTTTATACCGCATTTCTGAAACTGCGGGAAGAGATTGTCTATGAGTTCTTGAGGCATCAATACCTTGCTGATTCTGTGAAGCTTGCCGAAGAGAATAAGAAACGTTTTTGTGATCTGAAAGCGGCTGAGGCGGATTGGACAGAAAAACTGGGACGATGCAAAACAAAGGAAGAAAAGGATCTTCTTTTCAATGAGGAAAAGGAACATTTTGCGACTTCTTTAAGGCTGCTTTCCGATTGTTTGAAACAACATCATGGCAAAAATGTGATCATTCTTTTGGATGAATATGACGTACCGCTGGAAAATGCATGGTTTTCCGGTTTTTATCAGGAGATGGTAGATTTCATCCGCTCCCTTTTCGAATCGGCTTTAAAGACGAATGATAACCTGGAGTTTGCCATGATCACAGGCTGCCTAAGGATCAGCAAAGAAAGCATTTTTACCGGATTGAATCATCTGGAGATCTGCTCGATAAGGAATGAAAACTTCGGGGAATATTTCGGATTTACTCACGAAGAAACAATGCAGATGCTGGCAGATTATGGGATAAAGGGTAAGGAAGAGGAGATCCGCAGATGGTATGATGGATACCTGTTCGGAACTGCCGAGGTATATAATCCGTGGAGCGTGATCAAGTATGTAAAGGCACATGTTGCTAATATTGATGCTTTTCCGGAACCATACTGGGCGAATACTTCATCCAACGAGATCATCAAGGATATGATCTGGCAGGCGGATGATGAGATGAAAAAACAGTTGGAACTGCTGATCAGCGGAGAAACCATAGAAAAAAGGATACATGAGGATATCACCTACGGGGATATCAATGAATCGGAAGATAATCTCTGGAATTTCCTGTTTTTTACAGGGTATATGAAGAAGGTATCCGAGAGAAGCGATGGGGAAAACATTTATCTGACTATGAAGATCCCCAATGTGGAGATTCGGAGTATCTATAACAATCAGATCCTTGGCTGGTTTGAAAAGCAGGTCAAGAATACGGATCGAGCTACGCTTCATAAAGCGATTCTGGAAGGCGATACAGAAGGGATCGGGGATTATGTAAGCGACCTGCTGGCGAAGAGTATCAGTACTTTTGACAGTGAAGAAGCATTTTATCACGGGTTCTTTTTGTCTCTGCTGTATGGGGTACCCGGGTATTCGCCGCAATCCAACCGTGAAGAAGGGCTGGGGCGTCCGGATATCGTCCTTTATCCGTTAAGGCGTAAGAATCCGGCGCTGGTTTTTGAGATCAAGGTCAGAAAGAAATATAACGAAATGGAAGACGGTCTGCAGGAAGCCTATGACCAGATCAAAACGAAAAAGTATGAAGAAGGGATCTTGGATGATGGATATCTGGGTGTAAAGTCGTACGGCGTATGCTTCTGCAAGAAAGAATGCATCGTGGGAAAATATCCGGGATAATATAAGATACGCAATAGATATAGAAAATCCGGAATGGGAGTGACATTATGTGTCACTCCCGTTTTTATCCTAAACTCTCCACAAATTATACTCGGAGTTTACTGACCAGTGTTTTGACTTTTGTCTCCGACAGATTCAGGCACTTCAGTATCTGTCTCTGCTTTTTTGTCATAGCATACATAGGCATCCATGAACCATCACGTTTAAGAAAAACTACAACATCTTCAGGATGGCTGTAGTTTTTTGTTTTCCGATGTGCGTAATCAGAGAAACATCCCCATATACAGAGGCATGCTCCAGATGCGGTTATCGGAGGAACCGATATTTCCATCCAGCAATTTGTATGCTATAGGAATGTCGTTGCGGTTTTTCATAAACAGATCCAAGGATACTGCTTTGCTGTTGCCGCTTTTTACTTCGATCGGAACAATATTACCTTCTTTTTGGAAAAGAAAATCGAGTTCCCATTTGGTGCTTTCTTTTTTGTAAAAATACAAAGGATAATCCTTCTTGCCCAATAGGTCGGCAATTACACATTCGAAGATGCCGCCCTTGGTGTTACCCTGTAGTGTATTCTCTATAATATGCTGTTTTAAAGAATAGTCTTTCATGGGGAGCAACAGTGAAAGATCAGTAGTATAGGCGCGGAAGAAATCATCGCGAGCATAATCATCCAGATCATACCGCACATCCGTAACCAGACGGCATTGTTGCAGGATATCGGCCCGTAATAGCCATTCTATACTGGAGTAATATTTTTGTGCACGACCGCCGTGTTCCACTTCTTTGTATTGGAATTTATGGTTGTCTTTATCTAAAAGCTGTTTTCCAAGGGATAAGAAGCATTTTTCTGCTTTGACCTTTTCCTCGGCATTTGCATAGTGTGCGATATCATACTGATAACCCTGCAACAGAGCATGCTGCAGTTTATCGGCTTTGGAAAAATCACGTTCATTTACATAACAGTTTACGATCTCGGGCATACCGCCTAAGGCTGTGTAGAGACGGAAATAGTTCATCATTTGATGGTGAATGGCATCCGGAACAACTTGTTTTTTTTCGAAGTGCTCCCGTAATGTCGCGATCAGATCTTCTGTGATACTGAGAGCCCACAAAAACTCTTCCAGGTCCAATCCATGCATTTTCAGATAGTCCACATAGCCTACCGGATAGGAAGAGGCACGTTTATAGTCGATACCAAGCAGGGATCCTGACGCGATCACATCAAAACGATCATCAATAGCCCAAAACTTTAATGAAGTGATTGCTTCCGCACATTCCTGTATTTCATCAAAGAACAATAAAGTTTTACCCGGAAGTATCTTTTTCTCAGGATAACGAAAATGAAGTGCAGTCAGGAGATCATCCGGTTTTAGGCTGCCACTGAAGATTTGGACAGCATCGGGTGTTTCTTTGAAATTGATCTCTAACACTTCATCGTAGTGATCTTTCCCAAATTGCTCTATGATATAGGTCTTCCCAGTCTGACGTGCTCCCTGTACCAGAAGACATTTCTTATGCTTATTCGTTTTCCACTGTTGAAGAGAGCTATATGCTTTTCTTTTTAACAAGGCGTACTCCTATATTTGTATTTATTGCGGGATACCGATATAGCTGATCATAGCACAGAAAAGTATGAAAGTCAACATTTTGGAAGTCTAAAATGTATGTTGATCAACATTTTGGAATGCAAAAATGTTGATACATCAACATTTTGGAAAATTACCGCTCGATCCGGATCGGTGCGGTATTCTCGCGTACCGTATCGGCAGTGACGACGATCTTCTTTATATTGTCTAGGGATGGAGCCTCAAACATGGTTCGCATCAGGATATCTTCGATGATCTTGAGCAGTGCTTGCACTTTGCTTGCACATAGGGTGCTACAATGCCATTCAAAGAACACTATCAAACAAGTATAAGTCATTACAAGAAAGTGAGGAAAAAAACATGCCGAACCCGACAAACAAAGATTTAAAAACAACCATAACACAGGAAGAAATGGACGAAGCGGATTTTGATCCGGAGATCCAGAAAGCAGGGGACGAGCTGCTGAATGGTCTGGAGGAACGCGAAACGATCTATTTAAACGAGGGTGAAGCGTCGGAAGAAGAGCAGCCGAAGGAATTTGACCTCGAAGAAGACGGGAAAAAGCTGGAGGAATTCCTGTATGGAGAGGACAACCTGTCAGAAACCGTATATGTAAATCCCAAGAAGCAGGAAGAAGAGCAGCCGAAGGAATTTGATCTTGAAGAAGAACGGAAGAAACTGGATAGATTTCTGGAGAGAGAGGATAATCTGTCTGAGACCATATATGAGAATCCGAAGCTGCAGGAAGAAGAACCGAAGAAAAAAGATCAGCAGAACGAGCGTATCTCCGGCATGGGGGATCCGGACGAGTTCCGTGAGAGTGACGCGGATTCCATGAAGGAAGAAGAGCCGGCAGATGAAAAAGCGAGAGTGCTTCAGGGATTGCTGGATCTGGAAAAGAAGAAGGACTACATGGGGATCGTTGAAAAATGTATGGATATTTTTCAGCGCCAGCAGAATTTTGAAGCTTCCGACGAAGAACAGGAGGCCACTGTTGACTATGTAAGAACTTTTTACGGCAAGACAGAGACGGGAAGCGCGAATCATATGGTACTTCCGGAGAAGAAGGAGGCGTTTATAGGGATCAACAAGGCTATGGGGGCCAAAAGGGCACAATATGCCGTTCAGTTGGGAAAAGAAGCTATTGAATTTAAAGAAAAGCTGGTTAACGGGGAGATCAAAGGAGCGGAGAAATGGAAAGACGATGATAAGGCGCTCACTGACATCGCTTCCAGCTATGTAGCATCTACCAGTAAGACTGCTTATGATATGGAATCTGTACAGAATTCCTTAGGAATTATGGTACCGGCGGGAGAGGAGTATAGTGCGATCGCTATTCAGAGCGCGAAGGAAGGTGCTAATGAATTTGCCAAAGGATTGCACGATGAAAAGGCAGAAGAATACCTTAAACTGGGAAGGGAAGCTAATTCCGGCAAGGTGAATAAGTATGGACTGAGGATCGTGGAAAATGGCGGGAAGGATGGAAAAACATTTTTCGCAGATTCTGAAACCAAAAAGACCCTGGATAAAATGACAGACCCGAAGGATCTGGAAAAATATGAGGCAGATAATGATAAGATCCAGGAGCAGGCAAAGAAAAATCAGGAAATGATCGAAAAGATCATTGCGGGAGCCAAGAAAAACCTGGAGCAGCTGAATGCGATGCAGAAGAAAGGGCATAAAAACGGCGATGAATATAATAACATGCACGGTGCCCTGGAGAAATTATCCAAGATCGATCCTAAAGGCTGCTCCCTGAGTCATGTGCAGAAAACATTAGAGGAACTCGGTGGTGCCGCAAAAGAATATGAAAGAACACATGATAAATGGTATAAGGCGACAAGAGGTTATGGAAAAGACCGCTTGGAATTGTCAAAATTTTTGCAGACGATGGTAAAGGAGTCCGGGAACCGTCTGACCGATATGGGTGAACTCTCCAGCAGGGGTGTTACGAAACTGATCAATGAATGTGAGGATACCCGGCAGGTGATCAACCAGAAATGGGAGGAGAAAGGCGGCAAGGAATTTGCATTGGACCATCCGGAGGAATGGAATAAGAAAGCGCCGAAGCCGGAGCAGCATAAAAAACTGAGCCTGGATGAGATGCAGAAGAAAGTAAAAGAGGATGCGCCTAAGCGTGAAAGCCGCAGAAACAGTGTCCGTGAGCCGGCAAAGCGCGCGGAAATAGAAAAGACAGAACACGGAGTAAATGATGTAATGACGAATAATAAATCTCTGATGCCGGGCAGGAGAAAATAAACGGCAGGCAACCTTCCAACACGGGGATCGGCATAATAAAAGGGCATTCCGGACGGTTCCGGGATGCCCTTGCTATTATTATTGGAATGAAGTTTTTTAGCACACCGGTGCGATCATGACACGGCCGGTACCGCGGTATACATTGACGAGTCCTTCGCCGGAAGCAGCGGAGCCCAGCAGGGACTTGGTGGTCTTTTCCACGGTGAACTGCAAGCCGGAGGACCATGCGATGGCCATATTGCCGTCGATCTTTAACTGATCGTTATTCAGGTCGACCACGATGATCTCGGATGCCGGAACGGGGCTTTCCAGTGCGATCACGCCGTTTCCGAACAATGCGCAGTTAAACAGGCCTTCGCCGCCCAGTACAGCGGAAGAAAGGTTGCTTCTGGGTACAACGCGGGTATTAACGGTACTCTCGCAAGCCAGGAACAGGCCATCCTCGATCACGATCTGTCCGCCCCAGTTTGCCAGGTCTTCCAGAATGATATGCTTGTATGTCGGTTCCAAAACCAGGGTACCGGTGCCCTCGTAGCGGGGTTTGATCGCGGTCTCGCCGGTCACTTTGCTGCCGACAGCTTTTTTGAGCAGGTCGCCGGCGCCGTGGACATCGGCAGCAGCATTGATCCCACCGATCATCAGCTGCATAGCGCCTGCCTGTACGACTACAGCATTGTTGTTCAGCTGCGCGATCAGCTGGCGTTTGCGTACATTCATCTGTGCGGCATAGTAAGCGCGCATTGCGGAATCGGCAGTCACGGACACATCGTGGTCATATTCCAGTACGGAAAATATGCCGTTCTGTGCCACGATCTTGCGAACCTGTGTTGCATTGAGCAGATTGGTCTGAATCATTTTTGTAACCTCCTGAATATAATGGTTGAATACCGTCTCCGGGTGAAAATACCCTGTATGTTTTCAGTTTACAGGGTGCATCAGTACTTGTCAAGCAAGCCGGAAATCCTTTCGGCAGAACCGGATTGTAAATTTGACGAAAATAACAACATGTGATATATTTCATACGTTTGCAGATACAGACCGGGTATGCGATAGAGCATCATATACCCGGTCTGTTCAATGGTGAAAACGGAGGAGAGAGGATTATGAAAAAGAAGACACTGAAACTGTTAACGGGAGCGATGGCATTTACATTGCTGAGCGGCTGCGGAGAGGCGACATCACCCGAACCGGTAACCGCAGAGGCGTCGGCAGAACCGACCGAAGTCGTTGCCGAGGCGACGGAAGCACCGACCGAGGCAGCCGAGCCGACGGAAGAAGCAGCTGCGGAAAGTGTAGCAATAAAGGACCGAAGCGGTAATGAGATCGTTTTGCCTGAGGAGGTAGATTCCATTATCTCCATGTCGCCGGCAACCACAAGAGTACTGATCGATATGGGCTATGCGGACAAGATCGTGGCAGCGGACGAGAATGCACAGGCTTCCTATGCGGATGAACTGAATGCCGATACCATCTACTTCAATATGATGACACCGGATCAGGAGCAGATCGTGGCACTGGCTCCGGATATCGTCTTTACCTCCGGTATGAGCAGCAAAGACGGTGTGGATGCCTATGAGAATGTCCGGGAAGCAGGCCTGTGTGTAGCAGATATCCCGAGCAGCGCATCCATCGCCGATGTGGAAGAGGATGTTTTGTTCATCGGGCAGTGCGTGGGGGATGAGGCGGCTGCACAGGTACTGGTAGATGAAATGGAAGAGACGATCGCAGAGATCAAAGAGATCGCAGCGACCATTCCGGAAGAAGAGAAGAAGACGGTACTGTTTGAGCTTTACACGCCGTCTGCAGATTATCCGACGATCTATACGGCAGGTCCGGGCACCTATATCAACGAGATGATGGAACTGGTCGGTGCAGTCAATATTGCAGCAGATCAGGATGCAAAGTGGCCGGCACTTACCGAGGAAGCTGCCGTAGCAGCGGATCCGCAGGTGATCCTAAGCGCGGATATGTATACCCCGGATGCGATCAACACGATCCTTACCATGGAAGGCTGGGAGAATGTAACTGCGATCAAAAACGGTGATGTATATCTGCTGGATGCGGATGAGGTGAACCAGCCCTGCCACCGCATCATCGAGGCCCTGAAGGATATGGCGGTATTTCTGTATCCGGAATACTTTGAGTATGACGAAAACGATGAAGTAAAGCCGGCAGCATAAGCATATCTATATGAAGCAAAAGAATGTAATATATAAGTGCATACTTTCCATCGCCTTTGCTGTAGTGGTACTGATCATGGCAGCAGGGCTTGGGAGTGTGCGCATTACTCCCGGACAGATCCTGGGTGTGATCGCAAACCGGCTGTTTGCATGTCCCCTGCCGGATGGCCTGCCACAGTCGATGGTATCGATCCTCTGGGATATCCGTCTGCCCAGAGCGTGTTCTGCATTTATCGTAGGCGCGATGCTTTCTGTATCCGGTGCGATCGTACAGGCGCTCCTGCAAAACCCGCTGGCATCTTCCTATACGCTGGGAGTATCTTCCGGCGCGTCTCTCGGCGCAGCTATTATTATTGTAAATGAGATCACGATCCCCGTGATCGGCACGCTGTTGTTGCCGGTGACGGGTTTTCTTTTCGGATTGGCCACCGTGATGCTGGTCATCTTTTTTTCCGCAAAACTGGATAACAATCTTCGGAATCATACCATCATTCTGTTTGGTATGATCGTTTCGCTTTTTGTAAACGGAATACTTACCATGCTTTCCGCGGCGTATTCACGGCATATGAACCGTCTGATCCTTTGGCAGATGGGTACTTTTGCCGGTCGGCGCTGGATGCATGTGGGAATATTACTGGTCGTATGTATCCTGGGCTGTCTGGCGGCAGCTTTCTTTCACAAAGAACTGGATCTGATGAGTTTCGGAGAGGAACAGTCGCAGGCGATGGGTGTGGAGGTCAGACGCACCCGGTTTATCTTACTGGTACTGTCTGCCGTGATGACAGGGGCAGCCGTATGTTTTACCGGTGTCATCGGCTTTATTGATCTGGCTGCACCGCATGCGGTACGACGGCTGTTCGGATCTTCACACCGTTATGTATTGCCGATGAGTGCCGTGATCGGGGGCAGTTTCATGGCATTGGCGGATCTGCTCTCGCGTACGGTGCTGTCCCCGCAGGAGATCCCGGTAGGCGCGGTTACCGCGCTTTTGGGCGCACCGTTTTTTCTGTGGGTATATTTCGGAACGAGAGGAAAGAGATGAAGGCGATCGAATGCAGCGATCTTCATGTCGCATATGAAAAACGATATACCGGTACAGCCTACGAAGTGCTGAAGGGCGTGAGTTTTGCGATCGAAGAAGGCAGTCGTACGGCGATCATCGGTCCCAACGGAAGCGGGAAAAGTACGCTGATCAAGGCAGTCTGCGGTATGCTGCCGTACCGGGGAAGTGTGCGGATCTGCGGTACCGCTTTGGACAAAATGAACCGCAAGACCATTGCACGCAATATCGCCTATATGACACAGTTAAGCGAAGTGTTTTTTTCTTACACCGTATACGAAACGGTATTGATGGGGCGATATGTCCACGCGGCCCGTTCCTTCGGAAGAGCATCGCAGGAGGATATCGATGCCGTGATGCGTGCAATGCGCAGTACCGGAGTGGAAGTATTAAAAGACCGGCAGTTATCGTCGCTGTCCGGTGGTGAACTGCAGCGTGTTTTTTTGGCAAGAACGTTTGCACAGGACAGCCCGATCCTGATCCTGGACGAGCCCAACAACCACCTGGACTTAAAGGTCGTCTCCGAACTGGCAGGCTACCTGAAGAACTGGAGCGAAAACAAGCCTTGTCTTTCCCCTGCGGATGAGGTGGAAAATGTGAAAAGCCACACCTTGATCGGTGTCTACCATGATATCACCCTGGCTATGGAGCTGGCAGATTTCCTTATCCTGATGAAGGACGGGCGCATCGCTGCACAAGGCAGCAGAGAAGAAATCCTAAAGACAGACGCCCTGGAAGAAGTCTATGGTTTTGCGGTGCGAGACTATTTAAAGGCGTCTCTAAAAAATGTATTAGGAGGGTGACTTCCCTAAAAGCCTTCCCCCCTCCGGGGGGAAGGTGCCCGCAGGGCGGATGAGGGGTCTTCCTACCGCCATCACATAGAGGAAAACAAAATGAAAAATAACAAAGAAACATCCCTGAAATGGTTTGCCTGTGGTGCCGCAATCTCAGTCGGCAGCGGTATCTTTCTGTCGCTTGGCTGGCCTTTCTTCCATTTCATCACGTACGCAGGAAAAAAGAAAAACGGGCAGCCGACCAAAGACGGTGCAGAAAAGCGAAAGAAATGGTTTCGTTTAAAACACACGACCATCAATCATCCGAAGTACAAATACGAAAAAGAATACAATGACACAAAGGCCTGGTGTGAGGCGCAGGAGATGCAGGATTGGTATATGCAAAGTACGGATGGCTATAAACTTCACGCATCCTATCTGCCGACGAAAGATGCAAAACGCATCGTACTGTTAAGTCACGGTTACCGCGGAACCTGCTTCGGAAGCATCGCGCACATCGCACCGTATCTGCACGAGCATCAATGCGATCTTTTGTTCATCGACCAGCGTTGCTGCGGGGAGAGTGAAGGTGAATATATTACTTTCGGCGCAAAGGAGCAGTTGGATATCCTCGGATGGATACGAAAGATCAACGAGAACAATCCAAAGAAACTCCCTATCTATCTGTACGGGCAGTCCATGGGAGCAACATCGGTTATATTGGCAGCAGGTCATGAATTACCGCAGGAAGTAAAAGGCGTGATCGCGGATTGCGGTTTTCATTCGATGAAACAGCAGCTGCGGGATATCGCATCCGGCTGGTTTCATCTGCACTATGTGGAACTGCTGTTGTGGCGCGTGGATATTTTCTGCCGTTTGATTGCCGGCTTTTCCATGATAGAAACCGACACCACCAAAGCATTGCAGGAAAACCAATTGCCGATCCTATTTTTCCATGGAGAACGGGATACTTATGTATGGCCGGAGAATACATGCAAAAATTTCGAATTGTGCCGTGCACCGAAAGAGCTGATGATGGTTCCCGGCGCGAGACATCTGTGCAGTTCCTATGCTGCACCGGAGCGTTATAAAAAGAAACTGTCGCAGTTTTTCCGAAAATGCGAAATGAGTCATTGACTCAAACTTCCCATCTTTTTATAAAGGATACGCATATGGAAGAGGTTCTTGTGAGAGCCTCTTTTTTCTTGCGTAGAAAAACAGCCTGCAATATAATAATACATAAGCAAATTTGGAGGAAATGCGGCTTTTTGCTCGCGAAGGAAAAGTAATCTATCCGGGGGATAAGATGGGACATCATACGGAAAAGGTTGAATTGACGGTTTTGTGCATGATACAGGATGGAAATAAGGTATTATTGCAGAACCGGATAAAAGAAGATTGGAAGGGATACACTTTTCCCGGTGGTCACGTGGAAGCCGGTGAATCGTTTGTCGATGCCGTCGTAAGAGAAATGAAAGAGGAAACGGGACTGGAGATCCTGGATCCGCGTCTGGTGGGAATAAAGCAGTTTCCGATTGAAAACGGCAGATACATTGTGCTCTTGTTTAAGGCTACAAAATTTCGCGGTGATGTGGTTTCTTCGGAAGAGGGTGAAATGGAGTGGATCGAATTGGAAAACCTTTCTAAGGTAAATGTGGTCGAGGACTTTTTTGATCTGATGAAGGTACTGAATGATCCGAGTATCAATGAGTTTCAGTATACGATTGAAGGCGACGAATGGATCGTACATCTGAAATAATAGGTTAAGACAGATATGAAAAATAGAAACAGACTGAGAAAAATGACATTTCACGGAGAGACCTACTTGTGGGCATACTATTACGATGATATGGATTTTAAGAATTATCCGTATTCCTATTATTTGTTCTCTCCGGAAGATAATGCCAAACTGAAAGTACGGGTATATTTTACAAGGTATGCTCCGAATATGAATATTGACGCATATTCGGAAGAAGGAACCGTTTGTATGTACCGCGGAGAAAAGATGGTTCTTAATCTGTGCCGGCCGGTATTTGCGCAGCAGGTGATGGAATATGTATTTTCGCAGTGTTGCAAAAAGACGGATACCGGAGAGATAGAAATCCGGGATGGAGATGCCATCCTTGAGAAAATCGGGTATTCCGAATTTGATTAGGATAAAAGGGGATCGTATGAAGGTTTATGTTTTGTGGCATGTGCATACCTTAGAAGACGACTATGGTGAACATGATGATGAGAAATTGATAGGCATATACTCAACAAAGGAAAATGCAGAAACGGCCATTGAGGAACACAAAGATCTGGAAGGATTCCGAGATTGTCCGCCGGAATGCTTTGAGATACATGAATATGAAGTGGATCAATCCGCTTGGACAGAAGGTTTTACCACAGTGCGCTATGGGAAATGAAGTATCGGAAAGGAGCATAAATAAATGAACAAATTGTTTGCTCAAATTGATGTTTTTAGGACGAATGTAACAGAAGGCATTTCGGAGGATGTTCTAAATAAGAAAGAAAAGGAACTAGGTATCAATTTACCTGAAGGAATGCGCGATTTTTACATGAAATTCGGGAATGATAAAGAAGTAATGGATTCAAATTGGAAATTTTATTCGATCGAAAATGTAAGAATACAAAATGATGCTTTAGTTTTCGGTTGTAAACCTGAAGATACTGCAACGACTGGTATCATGATGCAACATTTGCTTTCGCCGTATCAAGCAATAAGTTATTATAGCATGTCCGGCAAAAAATGGTTTTCCGATGGGTTCGCATTCCCTGAGCCGTTTTTCTTTCATATAGCATGTTGGCAATTGGTTAATTCTATGGCGTCTGTTGCCAAGACTATCATTTCTTGGGAAGATTTGCAAGAATTGGCGAATGGTAAATTAAGTTTTTTTAGTAATGAGAAAAAATATATTAAGGGGAATCGAATAGTTTCTGTATATGGTGATGGG
>JAFXQR010000045.1 GCA_017526985.1 Lachnospiraceae bacterium | reverse complement strand
GAACGTATCATTGGCTTCGCAACCATATCACACGACATATTTGGAGAAACAGCAAATTATGTGGAACTGGTCTGTTTTCAAGTTTCAGAGGATTATCGCCGCCGGGGCATTGGAAAGAAACTCTTTACAATGATCTGTGAAGAGGCCATGCAGCTTGGAGCAGATAAGCTATACATTTCCGCTCATTCATCAAAAGAATCTCAGGCTGCATATAAGGCATTGGGATGCGTGCATGCCGAGGAGATAATACCCTGGATTGCAGATGAAGAGCCATTTGATGTACAGATGGAATATGTGTTATAAAACAGATTTTACTAAAACTGGAGAGAAAACCGGAAAGGTACGCGGTTACACATTTCCCACTCACATTGTTCGGGTGGTAAACCGTGAGTTATTAACTTTCTCCGACTCGCGTTTTGCTTCGCAAACACGCAAGTCTCGAAATGTGGATTGTTATTTGTAAGTGATTATGGTTTCAGGATTCTTATCAATCTTCCAAGAGGAGATCCCCAAGTAAGTCCATAGACCAGATTACTTACCCTTAATCGAAAACGATTTTTCTTTATTTGCTTTTTCAGAAATTTCTGCGTTTCCAACCGCAGTTTTCGTTTCTGTTCCTCTATAGGGATATTCGAAGAAGCGTAACGGTTCTGTAATTTTGTCATCTTTTTCTCAAACTCTTTCTCTATGCGTTCTTCTTGATCTTTGCAGGCTTTTTCGATTGCTGCCGTCATTTTCTGTTTTCCCTGTTTTTTTGTTGTCATAATAGTATCCTCCGTTCGGTGTTGGGGCTATCTGTGTTCGTAATGTTACTATAGCAAATTAGAATTTTGAAAATCGATAGTATGTCGTCATTTGGCACTGATAGAAGAGAATCCACATTGTGCACAGAAAAGAGAGCGGGTATTTGGTGAAATAGCTTAATGGACACCATATGTGGCATTTAGGTGAGTGCGTTGATGGTTTAGTTTCGTACTGAGAACCGCACATTTTTGTCAAAGCGAGTGTGCTCTATTTTGAGAGGGGAATTGCTGCATCGCAAAAAAAATAAAACAGCCGGAACAATAAAGTCTCTGACTGTTTTTTGCTGATATTCGCCAATTAAATGTAAGCATCAAATTTTTAGATTATTAATAGTTTCATTTATATGTGCTTCTGAGTCTGCTCCAATTATATCGAGACCGGTTGCCTTGATCATCTCTACATCTTCAATTCCATAAAAGTTCTGGGCAAGGGCTTTTATATAACCAAATCCAAACTCCTCCGGAACATAGTTCCCACCTGCGGTCATGACATAATAAAGCTTTTTTGCTTTGCATAAGCCTTTTGGAAATCCTTCAGGTGTATATTCAAAAGTGATTCCAAGCACATTTATGGCTTCAATATACTGTTTTAGCATTGCCGGGAAAGACAAATCCCAATAAGGTGCCGCGATCACAATAGTATCGGCTTGTGAAAACTGCCTGGCCAGGGCAAACATGTTATCATCATAAGCCCTATTTGCTATCAAATTATCCCTCTTTTTAAGATATGTCTCATCCGTAACTCCAAAGGAAATGTCTTTAAGTGAGACGCGTGTCTCATCTTCATTGAGCTTTTCCAAAAGAGCTTCTGCAAGCCTCTTAGTTCTCGAATCTTCTCTAACACAAGCATCTACAAATAGAATCATTTTGCGCTCCTCATACTGCTGATATATCATCGTACATAATACTGATTTTACCATAATCCTCGGCAAAAACAACGGATGATAGCCCTAAAGAGGTAGATAACATCCTACAGATCTGAGAATAGGTGACCGTATACCTTTACAAAAATGTTAAGAATCTTAATTAATTCGTAAAAGTACGCGGTTACACATTTCGTATCCATCTCGTATCCATCTTCATAAATTTAAATAGACAAATATGGCATGCTGATATATAATTTAATCATCAAATAGACAGAAATGGCGTGATAATATGAACATACAAAAGAATTATCAAGAATATATAAAGGAATTAGGACAAAAAATAAAGATTTATAGGATTATGAAGGAAATGTCTCAGCAGGACCTGGAAGATAAAACAGGTGTCTCTAAGAGAAGTATTTCCAGGCTGGAACAAGGGGAATCTGTGCAGCTTGAGAATTTGTTTAAAATCCTGCTTGCTTTAGATCTTGGCGAGAATATAGATCTGCTGGTTCCGGATCAGACCAAGAGGCCTAGTTTTTACCTGGAGAAGTCAGATAACAAGAACAGGCGTGTACGGAAAAAATCTGTAAAGAAAGATTTCAAATGGGGTGATGAAAAGTGAATAACACTGCTGAAGTATAATGAAAACAGAAAAGAAGTCTTTGTTTGAAAAGAATACGGCAGTGATCTTCGGCGCGATGATCTGTTGTCTGTTATGGGGGAGCGCATTCCCCTTTGTAAAGATCGGATACCGGCTGCTGGATCTGGATGCATCGGAAACAGCTTCGCAGATCCTGTTTGCCGGTATTCGTTTTACGATCGCGGGATTAATGGTGATCCTGTTCGGAAGTATAACGCAAAAGAAGTTGATGATACCGAAAAAAACGGAACTTCGTCCGGTCATGGTGGTCTCACTGTTTCAGACGATCGGGCAGTATATCCTATACTATATCGGGCTGGCGCATACCAGCGGCGTCCGTGGCGCGATCATCATTGGAACCAATGTATTTGTGGCAATCCTGATTTCGAGCCTGCTTTTCCGGCAGGAGAAACTCACTATGCGCAAGATCATCGGAAGCATCGTCGGATTTCTCGGCGTGATTCTCATCAATGTGGCAGGTGGTTCTTTGGGGGAAGGCAGTTTCCTGAAGGGGGATCTGCTTGTTTTTTTGTGTACATTCTGCTATGCATTTTCATCGGTTTTTATGAAGAAATATGCAGCAACCTATGATACGGTGATGATCAGCGGATATCAGTTCTTTCTGGGCGGGATACTGATGACGGTCGTGGGACTGCTCCCGGGCGGAAGGCTGTACTTTGCGGATGGCAGATCGTGGGCGGTGCTTCTGTATCTGGCTTTTGTATCAGCGGCTGCTTATACTATTTGGAGCAGGATGCTGAAATATAATCCGGTTTCGAAGGTGGCGGTATATGGATTTATGAATCCGGTGTTTGGTGTGATACTTTCCGCAGTGCTTTTGAAGGAAGGATCCGCACTCGGACTTGTAAGTGTTATAGCATTGGTGCTCGTATGCGCCGGGATCGTGATCGTAAACAGGGAAAACAGAAGGAGATAACATATCAAGATTTGATACGAGATAGGTCAAATTATAAGCAGTGAAGAATGAGAAACTGTAGTAAGCTGAAAATAAGCTTCTTTGAAGCAGACCGGAAGTGGGAAGAAATATAGCAAAGGGCAAACGGAAGGGAGATCTTATGCATTATCAAAATTTCAAAACAGTAGTGTACATACCGGCTCAGGTTGCTGCGAGATTCTCAAAAGAAAAATTGGAGAAAGACTATTCTTTTCTCGAAAAGTATATCGGATTGGATAAGGTATATCTGGAAACACACCGGGGCGATACGGATGTGGAAAAAGAGCAGATCCTTATGATCAAAGAATACTTGGAGACGCAGGGCGTGGAGGTGTCCGGCGGTATCACTACGGTGATCCCGGATTTTGAAGGAGCGGAGGCCGGTAAGCAGAGACTGTTTGGTACCTTCTGCTATACCGATCCTGCGATGCGCAAGCGGTTAAAAGAGATCAGTGAATATACCGCAGGACTTTTTGACGAAGTGATCCTGGATGATTTTTACTTTACGAACTGTACCTGTGAGCGCTGCATCCGGGAAAAGGGGGACAGAGACTGGCCGGAGTTTCGGCACGCGCTTATGAAGGAAGTGTCGGAGGAACTGGTGGTAAAACCGGCGAAGGCGGTCAATCCGAAAATAAAGATGGTCGTGAAATATCCAAACTGGCGGGAGTCCTATCATTTTACGGGTTACCTGCCGGATGCGCAGCAGGAGATCTTTGATGCGACATATATCGGAACTGAGACCAGAAGCCCGAAGTATGCGGATCAGCATCTGCCGGAATACTTAAGCTATTCACTGGTGAGATATCTGGACAATGCCTGGCCGGATCGATGCGGTGGCGGCTGGTATGATACCTACCAGTGCTGGTCGGCGGACCGCTACATGGAGCAGGCATATCTGACAGCTTTTGCAAAAGCAAAAGAGATGATGTTCTTCCAGTGGAGTGATCTGATCGAGAATTATTTTGTGGGGGGAATGGGCATCCAGCTGAAAAAGATCGATGCGATGATGAGCGAAGTCGGAGCACCGACGGGAATTTCTGTATATATTCCTTATGCTTCCTGCGGAGAGAATCATTTGGAGATGCGGCTGGGCATGCTTGGTATCCCGATGGACCCGACACCGGAGTTTCCGGTCGATGGCAGAATGGTGGTGCTTACGGAAAGCGCTGCAGCCGATAAGGATGTGGTAAAGAAACTGCAAAGCCATGTGGCAGCCGGCGGGCAGGCACTCATTACGACCGGATTCTTAAAAGCAGCAGGTGAAGAGTTGCGGAGAGAAGGCCTTACGGAGGCAAGCGTAACGGATCGGAAACTGTCTGTGACAAGATATCAGATCACAGAGGATTCTGCCGGATACCTGGATGATGTGCAGCCGATCCTATTCCCGGAGATCGTGCATGGTAATAATGCATCCTGGTCGCTGGTAAACGGCGGCAACGGGGATTATCATACGCCGCTCATTCTTTCCAGTACATATGGAAAGGGAAAGATCTTTATTCTATCCATACCGGATAATTATGCGGATCTGTACCGGATCCCGGAACTCGTAACGGATGCGCTCAAGTGTGTCCTGAGCGGGGAAGGATTTGTATCCGGTAAAGACTTCTCTGTATTTACCTATGATGACGGCAGTATGATCTTATACCGTTATGTCAAGGGAGATATCCGGCCGGCACATGTTAAGGTGTACACAAAGAAGAATGCAAGAATGTTGAAAGATACCGTGTCCGGAGAGACATTTATTCCTGCTTTTGTGACATTGCGGGAAGGCTGGGAGAGCGAAAGCTACCTGGTGGCGGATGTGATACTTCAGCCGGGCATCTTCCGCAAACTGAAATGGGAAAACGGATAAATGGAATCTCATGGCGAAAAAGAGGCGGTTGCACTATGGTGCGACCGCCTCTCTTGTGATAGAATAGACGCGGATATTGACAAAGAGGAAGGGACGATACGATGAAACTGATATTTGTAAGACACGGGGATCCGGATTATAAGAACGATGCCCTGACGGAGCAGGGGATCAAAGAGGCGAAGCTGCTGGTGCCCCGGATGAAGGGGATCATCGCGCAGGAGTATTATGTATCGCCGTTTGGTAGGGCGAAGCAGACCGCAAAACTTGCGCTGGAAGGCAGCGGGATCGAACCGGTGGAACTGTGGTGGCTGCGGGAGTTTGATTATAAGGTGCGGCGCCTGGATTGTTCGGGCGAAGGACATGTGCCCTGGGATTGGATGCCGGTAGACTGGACAGTGGTAGATGATCTGTATGATGCGGAGAAATGGTCGGAACATCCGGTATTTACGCAGGCGGATATCGCGGGGCATTATCGCGAGACTACGGAGGCGTTGGATGCTTTTTTGAAAGAGCATGGCTATGCGCGGGATGGGCGCATGTATCGGGCACTTGCTCCGAATAATGATACTCTGGTATTTTTCTGTCATTTCGGACTGACTTCTCTTGTGCTTGCCCATTTGCTGGGCATTTCACCGATGATACTCTGGCAGGGATTTATCGCGGCTCCCACTTCCGTGACCACCATCGTGACAGAGGAGCGCAGAGAGGGTGAAGTGCAGTGGCGTTGTATCGGTTACGGAGATACCTCGCATCTGTACGCAGCAGGGATGGAACCGGGATTTTCCGGCAGATTCTGCGAGTGTTACACCAACAAAGATCAGAGACATTGATATGGGAGAGGCTATGGAAACGAACATAGAGAGAGTTGTGAAAGAACTGCTGAAAAAGAGTCCGTTTATCGATTTTTTGGGGATAGAGCTGCTGGCTGTGGAAAAGGAACGGGCAAGAGGCCGGATGTCGTTTGCAAAAGCATATCAGAATCCCTATGGATCGCTTCATGGAGGTGCGCTGTATTCCCTGGCGGATACCATAGGAGGCAGCCTGGCCAATATGTGTGGCAATGCGGTGACTACGGTAGAGGGCTCCTTGCATTTTCTGGCACCGGCCATGGATACGGAGTATATCTACTGTGATGCGACACTGAAGAGGCGCGGGGCACATCTGATCACGGTGGATGTGGAGATCTCGGATGATCAAGGCAAGCTTCTGGATTGCGGATACTTCACCTATTATAAAACGGAGTTTGTTTTGGCAGAGCCGGAACAATAAAAAAGGACCGAACACAATGGAATTGCCTGTGCAGCAGATTTCGAAATGTGAGACGGGACAGAACGAAATATAAGAAGTAATGAAAAGAACGATCCGATAAAATACTATTTGGATGGTTCTTTTTTACTTTATATTTATAGCTGAAGACGGAGGTAAGCAGATGGAATATAAGAGATGTTCGGATGCCAATGTGATCACGGAAAAGCTGATGGATTCGATCCTGATAGAGGAGCGGCTGATCGATTCGGTGGTGGCGGATCTGACCACGACATTTTTGGGAGAGAAGTTTGCTATGCCGGTCTTTACGCCGGCGTTTTCCCATTTGGGAAAATATAACGGAAGAGAAAAGACCGGACTGGAAGAGTATTCCATTGCGGCCAGGGAGTGTAATATCCTGAATTTTTGCGGAATGATGGAAAATGAGCAGTTTCAGCAGATCGTGGATACCGGGGCCAAAACAGTGCGTATCGTAAAGCCGTATGCGGATCATGCAAAGGTGTTGGACCAAATGCAGTTTGCCGAGAGCATCGGGGCTTTTGGCATCGGGATGGATATCGATCACATTTTTGGACCGGAAGGACTGGATGTGGTGGTCGGTGAGCAGATGGCTGTTCAGACAACGGATATGCTGCGTTCCTATGTGGAGATGACCAAGCTGCCCTTTGTGGTAAAAGGCGTGCTTGGCGTGCAGGATGCCGTCAAGTGTGCCGAGATCGGGGCGAAGGCGATCATCATCAGTCACCATCATGGTCGCCTTCCGTATGCAGTTCCTCCCATGATGATCCTGCCGGAGATCAAAGAGGCGCTGAAGGGAACGGATGTGCAGATCATTGTTGACTGTGGTATCGCCAGTGGTGCGGATGTGTTTAAAGCACTGGCGCTTGGCGCAGATGCCTGTGCCGTCGGCAGATCCATGCTCCCGTCTCTGGAAAAAGACGGTGTTGCCGGCGTTATGGAATTCCTGAAGAAGGTCGGCAGTGAGCTGCGTTATATTATGAGTTTTACCGGTTTTGCAACGGTTAACGACATCGATGATTCGGTACTGCACTTCACAAGATTTTAAGGAGGAACAACCATGAGACTGGGCACATCATCCCCACTTAACCATACCACACCTGAAGAATGGGCAGCAAACCAGAGCAAACTGGGGTGCAGGACTGTTGTTTTTCCGGTGCAGAGCAATGAGCCGGAACATAAGATCCTTGCCTATAAAGAGGCGGCAGAAATAGCAGGCTTAACGATAGCGGAGGTTGGGATCTGGAGGAATGCGATGGCGGTCGATCCGGTGGAGCGAAAGGCCAATCGGGACTATTGTGTGGAGCAGTTACGACTGGCGGATTATCTGGGTGCAAGATGCGCAGTTAATGTGGCAGGAGCTTTCGGACCGATCTGGGACGGCGGTTACCGTGAGAACTTTACAGAAGAGGCCTGGAAGCAGACAGTGGCGATGGTACAGGAGATCATGGATCGCGCGGATGTGAAAAACACATACTTTACATTGGAACCCATGCCCTGGATGATCCCGACCGGACCGAAGGAATATTTACGCCTGCTGGATCGGGTGGAGCGGGATCATTTTGCGGTGCATATGGATATTATCAATATGATCAACTCTGCGGAGCGCTATTTCCATCCGGAAGAATTTGTGGAGGAATGCGCGGAGCTGCTGGGGAGCCGTATTCGCAGCTGTCATATCAAGGATGTGCATCTGGACCGGCGCTATACATTGCGAATGGAGGAATGCGGACCCGGGGACGGTGAATTTCCACTGCGCTTCTATGCAGAGAAGATGCATGCGATCGATCCGGATATGCCGGTGATCTTAGAGCATCTGCAGACGGATGAAGAATACTTGAAATACATGGCCTATCTGAAACAGGAGCTAAAAGGACTGTATTAAATACCGCCCGTCAACAGAAAGAAGTTCTTTCCAGAAAGAAGTTCTTTCTTTGACGGGTGTTTTTGCGTATGCAATTGAACCTTCCCTGTGGCTCGAAATCGCTGCTACCATGGATAGGATCGAAGAAGCGGGACATAATTCCAATACCGACAAGCCGGAAGAGATCAACCGGATCATAAAGGAGTTTATTATAAAATTGCAGGTTCCTGAGAATGACAAATCTTTTGGTTGACAGAACAGAAAAATAAAGTTATACTGCAAAATCAGAGACAAGCACGAGTCTCATATTCATTGGAACTATTAACCACAGCACCGAAAGGAGGACAACATGCTACAGCAAACAATACAGAACAGAATGATGCAGACAGCAGAGGCATACGTTGTCCGCGGTGTATTTTTGTGGTAGTGATCGGATAGGATTTCTCAGATAAAAGTACAACGCAGGATAACAAAACACCTCTGATCGTCGAACGACGAAAAGGGTGTTTTTTTCGTATGTTTTTTCAGGAGGAAAAGGAAATGAAAGACAGAGTGAATCCCTGCGTACATTATGTGTGTAAAGGGGAAGACTGTAAAAAAGGATTTGTAAAAGTAGATCTGAAGAAGTGTAAGAACTGTCCGAAGTATGAGCCGCGGAAGTGTTCAAAGAAAGCGGAGTCTGTGAAAGTGCGCAGACAGAAGGATAAGGACAGGCACGATCACTACGAGTAGTTTTGATGAAAGGAAGATTTTATTTATGATAACGATTTACGGAAAATATACCAACGCGCAGGTGTATACGGTGAAGAATGAGGAGTATGCACTGGAGGAACATGCGCGTGCGCAGATCCAGATGATCTGCAATCACCCGAGCGCGGCGGGCAGTAAGATCCGCGTGATGCCGGATGTACATCCGGGAAAAGTGGCAACGGTCGGACTGACCATGACCATCGGAGACAGCATCCTGCCGAGCCTGGTAGGCGTTGATATCGGCTGTGGTATGACACTGGCAAGAATAAAAGCAAAGGGATTGGAGTTTCAGAAACTGGATACCGTGATCCGGGAAGAGGTACCGGTGGGGCCGCAGATCCGCAAGAATACGCATAAGTATGCAGACCGCATCGATCTGGGCAGGCTGCGCTGCTATAAACACATCAATGCAGGCAAGGCAATGCGCAGCATAGGGACCCTGGGAGGCGGTAATCATTTCATCGAGCTGGATCGGGATGAAGACGGAAATATCTATCTGATCGTGCATTCCGGCAGCCGGCATCTGGGGATGGAAGTGGCGGAATATTATCTGCACACCGGACAGAAAGAGATGCAGATGAAAAAAGAAGGCGGCTATGCATCCTATGAAATGACTTGTATTTCCGGCGCATTGATGGATGATTATCTTCACGATCTGGAAGTGATGCAGGAGTTTGCGAAGATCAATCGGGAAGCAATCGTTGAAAGCATTGTGCAGGGAATGAAGTGGAAGACGGAAGATGCGTTTACCTGCATTCACAATTATGTGGACTTTCGTAATGCGGATGCGCCGATCCTGCGAAAAGGTTCGATCAGTGCAAGGGAAGGTGAGCGCGTGATCATCCCGATCAATATGAAAGACGGTGTGATCCTGGGCACCGGCCGGGGCAATGAGGAATGGAACTGTTCCGCACCGCATGGCGCAGGCAGGATCTGCAAGCGGACGGATGTGGACAGCCGGCATACGGTTTCGGAGTTTAAGAAGGTTATGAAAGGTATCTACTCGACCTGTATCAACGAAGGAACGCTGGATGAAGCGCCGTTTGCCTACCGTACGCTGGAGGATATCGAAGGTGTGATCGGGGAGACGGTCACCATAGACCGGATCATTCGCCCGGTCTATAACTATAAGGCAGGCGGAAAATAAGAGAGGAAATAAGTTTATGAATTTAGCATTTAATGTAACACCGAAGGAATTGACCGATATCTTGCTGAACATCGCGCCGGTGCGTCCGGTCTTTATCTGGGGCGCGCCGGGCATCGGCAAATCTGCGCTGGTACAGAAGTTTGCGGATGAAGTGGGCATGGAATGTGTATCGCTTCTGGGAAGCCAGCTGGCGCCGGAAGATATCATCGGCATTCCGCGCATTGCGGACGAAACATCCGAATTTTTACCGCCGAAGATGATCGCCAAAAAAGAACCGTATGTGCTGTTTCTGGATGAGCTGAATGCGTGCTCTCAGGAAGTGCAGAAAGCATTTTACAGTCTGATCCATGAACACCGTGTCGGTGAATACCATCTGCCGGAGGGCAGCGTGGTGATCGGCGCGGGCAACCGCTCGCAGGACGGAGCGATCGTAAAGACCATGTCATCGGCACTGGTCAACCGTATGTTTCATGTGCAACTGGTGGCAAATACCAGCCAGTGGCTGGACTGGGCCTATGAGAACCATCTGCATCCCTGGGTGATCGATTATATCACGCAGCGGCCGGATCATCTCTTCAGTGAACCGCCCAAGACGGAGGAACCGTATTCCACACCGCGCAGCTGGCATATGTTAAGCGACGCATTGAAAGAATACCACGCAGGAGAAGAAGGTGTTGAAATCTCACATGAGATCCTTAAGGTGCTGGCTTACGGCAGTGTCAGCCCGTCGCATGCGGGTATGTTTGTTGCTTACAGCCGAACGCTGCACAACAAGGATATCTTAAGCGCGATCATCAAGGGAGATGCGCGCTGGCCGGGCAGACCGGAAGAGAGGGATGTACTGTACTTCCTGGCACAGTCCTTCCGTGCAAAACTTTTGCTGGAACTCCCTGCAAATAAGGAAAAGATGAGCAAGGACGGGCAGTTCCTTACCCACAGGGCAAAGGCGCTGATCAAGGAACTCAGCAGCATCAATTACGAGCTGGCGCAGATGGTCGTATCTGCAGACGATAACGAGGTTCTGCCGGACTGGTTTATGGTGGAGATTGTACGAGATCTGCCGAGACTGGTGAATAAAGCCAATGCAAATTAAATTGCGTTGACTTTGCCAATGGCGGATGCACAGACAAGGGTAAAGTAATATGGGAAAGAAAACAGAACGGATCAGTCCGAATGAAGAGGCATTATTGCTTGGTTTGGAGATCATCAAACAAAGCCCGCTCTTTTCAAGGCTGTACGGAAAACCGGAGATCCGGAAGAAAGACCGGTTGGGAAAAGCGAGTGCCATAGCGGATGCCGGTGGTTATATATGGCTGAATAAGGATATCACGCACAGTCCGGAAGAATGGGCGTTTCTATATGCGCACTGCAAACTGCATTATGCCTTCGGGCATTTTGATGCGGATAAAGTGCCATATCAGGAGAGGCTGGAAGCGGACGGTAGTTATCATCGCATATTAAATTTTGACCGTGCGCTTTGGAATCTGGCATGTGATATCTATGTGACACGCTTTCTGGAAGAGATCAAATTCGGGAGAAATCCGGGAAGGACGGCCGCAGACACGGCGGCTCTCGGGAAAGATGAGATGGCGATCTACCGGAATCTGCAGCAGAACGGTGTACCGGAAGATCTGTATTTCGGCACCGGTGTGAAAGGCTATCCGGATATGGAGGGACTGGACAAGCCGCTGACGTATGAGAAGAACTATCGTTATACCACCCGGCCAACGGAATACTTTGCGACCGCGCTGGCCTATTCGGTATCGGCGGCGGTGAGCACGGCGGGCGGTCACAGTTTTGAAGAGAAGCAGGTTAAGACACGGGGGAAAAGAGCGGCAGAATGGTTTATCAATCATTATCCGCTTTTGGGCGGCATGGCAGCCGGTTTTAAGATCATTGAGGATGCGGATCTTTGCCACCGCGAAGAGATCTCCATCGCTGCGGTCAGTGTTACGGATATGGAGATCTATGTGAATCCGGCGGCACGGCTGGATGAGGAAGAACTGCGTTTTGTGTTGGCACATGAGTATCTGCATGCGGGACTGCAGCATTATGACCGGTGCCTTGGAAGAGATCGATATCTGTGGAATGTGGCTTGCGATTATGTGATCAACGGCTGGCTGAAAGAGATGCAGGTGGGAAAGATGCCGTTGGATGGGATCCTCTATGACGAAGAACTGGCGGGGCTTTCCGCAGAGGAGATCTATGACCGCATCGTTACGGATCTCAGAAAATACCGGAAATTGCAGACGCTGCGGGGCTATGGCCGGGGAGATGTGATCGGGGATCACCGGGTGCGTCCCGGTTACCGGAATGCCATGGATCTGGATGAGTTTTGCAGAAGCGCGATGCAGCAGGGGCTGGAATATCATCTGGGCAGCGGACGGGGGCTGATCCCCGCGGGACTGGTACAGGAGATTCGTGCGCTGGCAATGCCACCGATCCCCTGGGATGTGAAACTGGGGCAGTGGTTTGATGTGCACTTCCTGCCGATCGAACCGAAACGCACCTATGCCAGACCAAGCCGCCGGCAGGGGAGTACGCCGGATATCCCGAGACCCCGCTATGTAGCGGCAGATATTCCGGAATACAGCAGGACCTTTGGCGTGGTGGTCGATACCTCGGGTTCCATGAATGCGGAAAAGATCGGTTATGCGCTTGGCGCGATCGCCAGTTATTCCGCGGCCAAAGAGGTGCCGTATGCAAGAGTGGTATTCTGCGATGCGGATGCCTATGACGCAGGATATATCTCCCCGGAAGATATCGCGGGACGCGTGGAGGTAAAAGGACGAGGCGGTACAATACTGCAGCCGGGGGTGGACATGTTAGAACATGCAAAGGATTTTCCGAAGGATGCGCCGATCCTGATCATTACGGACGGTTATGTCGAACCGGACCTGACGGTGAAGCGGGATCATGCCTACCTGCTTCCGAGAGGCGGTACGCTGCCGTTCCGGGCCAGAGGAGAAGTATTTCATTTTGATAAATAATTGACGGTATGCAATGACGGATGGATATGATAGAATTGATAAAGCGCGAAAGTTGAGGGAAAGAGAATGGAACTGTATAACGGAAGACCGGAAAATATAGAGGGCAGATTGCTGAGAGAGATCCGGACCTATGATTATCTGGATGATCTAGGGATCGAATATAAGCGAACAGATCATGAAGCGGCAGGCACTATGGAAGCCTGCAATGCGATCGATGCAGTATTGGGTGTGATCATCTGCAAGAACCTGTTTCTCTGCAACCGGCAGAAAACCAGTTTCTATCTGCTGATGATGCCGGGGGATAAGAAATTTAAAACCAAGGAATTGTCTGCGCAGATCAACTCTGCCAGGCTCTCTTTTGCGGATCCGGAAGATATGCTGAAGTATCTGGACATCGAACCCGGAGCAGTAAGTATTATGGGGCTGATGAACGATACGGAACACCATGTGCAGTTGCTCATTGATGAGGATGTACTGAAAGGGGAGTATCTGGGATGCCATCCCTGTGTTTGTACATCCAGCCTGAAACTGCGGACGGACGATGTGATCCGGAAATTCCTGCCGGCTACCGGACACGATTACCGGACAGTGCATCTGGTCGGGGAAGAATAATACAAATTTGACAAAAAGGGATGTAAGTAGTAAAATATGCACATAACAAAAGAAAGAGCTACCGATAGACGGTTAGCCCGACTGGTAATTGGTTAAAATAACCGCATCTTTAGCCGAGGGCGGTTATTTTTGTGTTTTGTCATTACGTCCGATGGTATAGCCGAGACCAAATGCTGCCAACACTAAGCTGAGCATGGTCATAATATCGCTCATAGTCAACATTCGTATGCCCTCCTGATGTTACATATTCCCATATGGGTTTCTATATGAACGGAGGGTCACGGTCCCTCCGTAGAGGGCTAACCGCCTACTATTCACTTGAATGGATTCTGGCAAAATGAAATGAAAATGGATCAACAAGAATTTTTAAATAAGTATACAAAGCATCTGAATGCGAAACAACTGGAAGCAGTCCGCACCGTGGATGGCGCGATACTGCTTCTTGCTGTACCCGGAAGCGGGAAGACGACGGTACTGGTCAATCGTCTCGGATATATGATCTATTGCGCGGGGATTCAGCCGGAAGAGATCCTGACGCTGACCTATACCGTATCAGCAACACAGGATATGTCGGAACGGTTTGAAAGCATCTTTGGGGAAGAATTACATGGCCGGCTGGAGTTTCGGACGATCAACGGTATCTGTGCAAAGATCATCACGCGTTACGGGCAGATGATCGGGAAACCGGCGTTTCAGCTGATCACGGATGAAGGCGTGCTGATTCGGGTACTTACGGATATCCTGAAAAACAAAATGGACGAATATCCGACGGAGAGCGAGATCAAATCTGTAAAATCTCTGATCACCTACTGCAAGAACATGATGCTGAAAACGGAAGAGATCGAGGCGCTCGGAGAGAAAGAAAACCTTCCGCTCCTGGAAACATATAAAGAATACAATGCCTATCTGCGTTCCAATCAGCAGATGGATTACGATGACCAGATGGTGTACGGATATACACTGCTGATGAAATCGCCCGAATTGCTGAATTATTACAGGAACAAGTATCGTTATATCTGTGTGGATGAGGCACAGGATACGTCCAAGATCCAGCACAGTATTATCAAACTGCTGGCGGGAGAAAACGGCAATCTCTTTATGGTCGGGGATGAAGACCAGAGTATCTATGGATTTCGGGCGGCATATCCCCAGGCACTGCTGGATTTTGAAAAAGATCATCCCGGAGCACGTGTTCTGGTGATGGATCAGAACTACCGCTCCAATGCCAGGATCGTATCTGCGGCAGATCATTTCATACAGCATAATAAAGAGCGGCACGAGAAGCATATGGTGAGTACGCAGCCGGCCGGAGAGGATATCCGATACGTGGATCTGCATAAGCGCTCGGGGCAGTATGCCTATCTTTTGAAGGTTGCACAGGACTGTCAGGTACAGACAGCGGTCTTATACCGGGATAATGAAAGCGCGCTTCCGCTGATCGACCAGCTGGATCGGAATGATATTCCGTACCGCATCAAAAGCGTGGATATGACCTTCTTTACCAACCGGATCGTTACGGACGTGACAACGATCCTGCGCTTTGCTTTTGATCCTTATGATGCGGAATTGTTTATGCGGATCTATTACAAGTGTAAGACGTATCTGAAGAAACACCAGGCGGAGCAGATGTGCCGGATCAGCCGGGAGCGGAATATTCCGATACCGGAAGCAGCAGAATGGGTGGATGGTCTGAACGGAAGGATCCTCGGAAACTGCAGGGGATTGATGACCAACCTGAATGCGATGCGTACGGAAGAGCCGGCTAAGGCAATCTTTCGCATCGAGAATCCCATGGGTTATCTGGAATATCTGGAGCGCAGCAATATAGATGCGGGAAAACTGTTTATTTTAAAACAGTTAGCTTATCCGGAGACATCCGTAAGATCCTATCTGACGCGTCTGGAAGAATTGCAGAAGATGTTGAGAGCAAGGCGCAATGATCCGGAGTGTCCGTTTATCTTATCCACGATCCATTCTTCCAAAGGCCTGGAGTATGATCGGGTATATCTGATGGATGTCTTTGACGGTCAGTTTCCGGCGGAGGTACCGCTCATCGGGTTCGAGACGAAGGAAGAACGGGAAACACTGGAAGAAGAGCGGCGTTTATTCTATGTGGGTATGACCAGAGCAAAGAACGAGCTGATCATATTTAGATCAAAGGAAGACTCGTCCTGCTTTCTCCGAGAAATCGGAGATGCTTTTGAAAAAGAGATTCGACCGAAGGTTTCCAATACGCCGGTGACAGTCAAACGAATTCCTTATGAAACGAGCGGGAAGAGGAACAATGGAAAGGTGACGACGGATTTTACGCTGGTGATCGGTGAGCGTGTGGTGCACAAGATCTTCGGACCTGGAACAGTAATCGATGTGGATACGGATGATAAAGGAAAACAGAATCTATTTACTATAGAATTGGATAGTGGTGGGGAAAAGAGATTTCCGTTTCCATCAGCTTTTCATCAGGGCTTTATATGGCTGGAAAGCGGGCAGGAAATCGAGATGAAGGTTGAAACGAAGACATCATCGAACTACGTCCCGACAGGAAGAACAGGCAGTGCACGACCGAAGAAAAAAGCCGGAAAAGATACATATGCATACTGGGCAGAAGAGTATCCGGATCATGTGGTGATCAAGCGGGAAGGCGCTTTTTGGACATGCCGTGGCGAATCAGCGCAGATCATCATCCGTGAATTGGGATATCGCCTGGGCGGGAATCCATCCAATCCGATGACCGGTACGCCGAATCTGGATGCGATGGTCGCAGGACTTACGAAGAATGCGGTCAGCTACATCGTTGTAGAGGATGGCGAGATCATCGATCAGGAAGATTTTTAGAACAATAAATTATTGGAGTGAGAAATATGATCGCGGTGATTGATACGGAAAATTTCAGGTTGTCGAAAATTTCGACAGATATTCATCCAGGCGTGCATCGGTACCTTCGCCGATATAGCCATCATAGATGAATTCGATGATCCAGAAAAGTACTTCTTTTACGCTTTTAAAATTGCCCATATTTCCCTCAAAATACCGGAAGATATGGCCGCTTTCTTTGTGCATGATCACGCATTCGCCGTCACCGATCACATCTCCGAGCAGCAGATAATCACCGGCGTCGCCTTCTTTGACAAAGTCGCAATAGCCGAGATTATAATCTTGTTCGACAACCTCCAAAGGATAAAAAAGCAGCGTGGCATGCTCGATATCCAGTCCGTTAGTGAGAAGATATAGAGCCTTCAGATCCTCGGGCAGGCGGATGCCGGTGCGCGCTTCAAACATAGCGATCGAGGTAGTGTTTGTGGGTTCGTAGAAAAAGACATTCATTTCTTCCGGATATGTTTCTGCCATATAGATGATATTTTCGATTTCTTCTTTTATAGGAGAAGTTTCGGGGATAACAACATCTTTGAGAGCTACTGTCTTTGGCCATGCAGGGGCAGGAGCCGGTGTTTCCGGTTTTGTTTTCTCTGGAGCAATACTTGCGGCCGGAGCCTCTTCCGGGATACTGTCCCAGACTTCTTTCAGTGCATTTTTCATAACCTGGTGGTTTCTCTCTCTCAGTTTTACGCTTAATGCGCCCAGGGCGATCACTGCGATGATAAAGAGTAAAAATTTCATTTCCGGTGCTCCTATAAAAAGAATTATAAATCACTCACAAAGATGTATTCTAGCATACAACGCTTCCTAAGAAAAGAGGGGAAAGACGAAGATTCGTCCGTGACAAGAGCTTTTGGGGTTGATATAATGAGAACCAGAGGTATAAACGCAATCCGATATGGAGGAAAAACGAATGGAATTCAATACGGAGATCTTTTCACAGTTTGACAAGAAATGGGCGCTTTTGACCGCAGGAAAGGAAGAAAATTTCAACACCATGACCATCAGCTGGGGAGGGCTGGGGACACTCTGGGGTAAGCCGGTGGCGACGGTTTATGTACGTACTTCCAGATACACGCACGATTATATGGATGCTAATGAATACTTTACGATCAGTTATTTCCCGGAGGAATACAAAAAGATTCTGGGTGTGATGGGATCCAAATCCGGCAGGGAGATGGATAAGATGAAAGATTCCGGACTGACGGCGATCAAAGCAGGAGATTCGGTATCTTTTCAAGAGGCAGAAGTAACTCTGGTATGCCGCAAGCTGTTCCGCCAGAAACTGGAAGAGTCCAATATGCCGGAGGAGATCGCCAAGGCAATGTATGAAGGGCAGGCATCCCACGATATGTACATTGGGGAAGTGGTAGAGATCATAAGGGGATAAGCAGAGAACGGGACCTGTGCAAGCCATTGCCGGCAGAAGAGGCGGTGGTATACCGGCCGGTCATAAAAGAAGAATGATCATCGGAGGTTCCGGTAACGGCTGGGTGAGATGCCGGTGATCTTTTGAAAGGTACGAAAAAAGTAGGCATAGCTGGAATAGCCAAGATATTCCTGCACTTCCGTGACAGTTTTACCTTCGCGCAACAGTGTCTCGGCAGCGCTGATCTTTTGCAGCATGATGTAGTGACCGAGCGAGATGTGCATGTGTTTTTTGAACAGACGCGCCAGGTAGTCCGGGTGCAGATAGAAATGTTCCGCCAGCTCGGAGATGGTCAGGTTTTCCCGCAGGTGTTCACCGAGATAGGCGAGTATCTCATTGACCTTTTGCTGGGAGGAGGAGATCGGGAGAGATTCCATTTTCTGCAGATCTTTTTTGGCAGTCTTCATCGTATGAATATCATCCAATAATTGTAACAGACCGACCAGTGCTTTTGTGGAAGAACGGTCTTTTTGGGAGAGCAGTTCGTCAAAATGGCGTAGCAGCTCTTCTTTTTTTGCGCCCTTCGGAAAAAGTATCAGAGGATGATCGGAATCATGGAGATAGGCATACTTTGCGCTGCCTTCCCAGAGTGTGTTGTTTAGCCACTGATCCTGAACCGTCAGGATATAGCGTTCATATTTGACACCGGCTACGTGATAGAGCTGATGCACGCAAAAGGCAGGAAGGATCAATAAGGCACCCGCCGGCACGGCCAGGACGGTGTCGTTTAGGAGCACATCCGGCAGGTCGGTCAGGGTAAAGTAAAATTCCACGGCATTGTGCGAATGCGGTCCGACCGGTGTGACGGCTGCGGCGTTGCGATACGCCACATCATAGGGGGTGCTGACATAGAAGAATGAGGTATCGGTAGGATGTGTATTTTTGACACGAGCAGACATGCCGGGCTCCTTTTCAAAAGTGTGGTCGGAATATTACATAAAATAAGTATTATATATACATATTATTACAGATGGTTATCATTTACAATGGGAAACATCAAAGGATAACCATCAAAGAAAGGCAGGGAAAAAGATGGAAGAAGTAAGGATCGGGATTATCGGACTGGGCGGTATGGGAGCGAACCATGCGAAGTCCATCATAGAAGGCAAAGTGCCGCGGATGCGTCTGACTGCCGTAGCGGATAACCGGGACAGCCGGCTGGACTGGGCGAAGGAGAATCTTCCGGCGGAGGTTCAGCATTTTTCGGACGGAAAAGAGCTGATCGATTCCGGTGTATGTGATGCCGTGTTTGTTTCGACACCGCATTATCAGCATCCGGAATTTGTGATCTACGCATTACAACATGGTCTGCATGCCATCAGTGAGAAACCGGCAGGTGTGTATACCAAACAGGTGCGAGAGATGAACGAAGCAGCAGGAAAGAGTGATAAGGTATTCGCGATCATGTTCAACCAGCGTACGAACTGTGTATATCGCAAGCTGCACGAGATGATAAACAGCGGTGAGCTGGGGGCGCTAAAGCGGGTGAACTGGATCATCACGGACTGGTATCGTACCCAGAGTTACTATGATGCCGCAGGATGGAAAGCTACTTGGGACGGAGAAGGCGGCGGTGTCTTATTGAACCAGTGCCCCCACCAGCTGGATCTGCTGCAATGGCTCTGCGGTTTGCCGGTGAAGGTACGGGCCTTCTGCCATGAAGCCAAGTGGCATGATATTGAAGTGGAAGATGATGTGACGGCCTATATGGAATTTGCCAACGGGGCGACCGGTGTATTTGTGACCACCACGGGGGATGCGCCGGGGACAAACCGTTTGGAGCTTACTTTTGAGATGGGCAGGATCATCTGCGAGCATGACAAACTTTTCTTTGATAAACTGGCAGTGAACGAAAGAGAGTTTTGCAAAACAGAACCAAACGGGTTTGCCAAACCGCAGATGGAACATATTGAAGTGGAGACAGACGGTTTAAACGAGCAGCATGTGGGAGTGCTCAAAGCATTTGCAGGAAGGATCCTGGACGGTACGCCATTGGTGGCAGAAGGAAAAGAAGGGATTCAAGCGCTGATGCTATCCAACGCGATGTATCTCTCCTCCTGGCTGGAGCAGACCGTAGAATTGCCGATCGACGAAGAGGTATTTCTTGCGGAACTGAATAAGCGGCGGAGCACATCCAAGAACAAAACGGACAAAGGGATCGTTTTTGATACAACGGGAACTTATTAAAATCAGAGGAGGACAGAAAAATGTATAATAAGATCACAGGATTTGCAGATGAGATCGCGCAGGAACTGGATACCCAGATCGAAAGCCTGCAAAGGCTGGGCATTCGCTATGTGGAGATGCGCGGCGTGGACGGAAACAATCTGATCTATCATTCGGATGAAAAGGTAAAAGAGATCAAAAAGAAACTGGATGATGCCGGGATCGCGCTATCCGCATTGGGAACACCACTTGGAAAGATCGGCATCGAAGATCCTTTCGAAAAGCACTTTGAAGAATTCAAGCGCGCCATCGAAGTGGCTCACATGATGGATGCGGTAAATTTGCGTATGTTCAGTTTCTACATTCCGGAAGGAGAGAATGCAAAGTGGAAATCTGCGGTGTGGGAGCGAATGGGGCAGTTTGTCGATTACGCATCCGCAAACGATGTAGTGTTACTGCACGAAAATGAAAAAGGCATCTACGGGGAAAAAGCACCGGAATGCCTGGAACTGATGAAAGATTTTGCGGGAGATCATTTCAAAGCGATCTTTGATTTTGCCAATTTTGTACAGGCGCAGCAGGACACCCTGGAAGCGTATGAAATGTTAAAAGATTACATTGCTTATATCCATGTGAAGGATGCGCGCCTGGAAAACGGTGTGGTCGTGCCTTCCGGATACGGGGACGGCAATGTGCAGGAGATCTTAAAGAAATTGTTTGCAAAAGGCTTTGACGGCTTTCTTTCCTTAGAGCCGCATCTGTTTGACTTTAAGGGCTTTGAAAACCTGGAGCGCGGCCGAAAGGCAACGCTGGCGCAAAGCGGTCAGGCACTGAGCGGATTTGAAGCTTTTGCAACCGCGCACCGTGCACTGCTGCAGATCCTGGAGCATATAAATCTGTCCGAAAAGTGATAGACAGTGTAACGAATAATAAGAAGTAAACAGACAAACGATCCGGTATGATAAAAATCGGATCGTTTGTTTTTGAAAGACCAATTAGTATCTCCCATGTTGCGCTCCCGGATCGGAAGTTTGATCCGGGGGCTCCTTCTTTTCCAATACATCCGGAAGGGATGGCGCAGAGGGACGAACGGAAAATGAATTGGTAAAAAGCAGATAAAGGGGGTATATGAAAATGCAAATAAAGAATGTGGAAGAGCTGATCCGGAAGCTGACGATCGAGGAAAAGCTGCATATGCTGGCATCGGGATCCAAAGGGGTGGAACGCCTGGGCATACCGGATCTGCGTCTGGGAGGCGAAGCGGCGCATGGTGTGGAAGCCAGAAACGATCAAAACGGCATCGGCGAAGCGGATCTGACGACATCGTTTCCGCAGCCTATCGGCATGAGCTCATCCTGGGATACGGATGCGATCAAAGCTGCCGGCAGGACGGTGGGACGGGAAGCCAGGATCTGCTATCAGCGGCGGCCGTGGGGCGGTATATCCAGATGGGCGCCGACGGTCGATCTGCTGCGGGATCCCAGATGGGGCAGAAACGAGGAGGCGTACGGCGAAGATCCGGTACAGGTGGGCGCTATGGCAGCCGCCTATATTAAGGGTATCCAGGGCGATGACCGGGAGCATCTTATGGCGGCGGCAACGCTGAAGCATTTCTATGCGAATAACACCGAGATCGGACGCATCTGGAAGAATGCGACCATCAGTCCGCGAAATAAATATGAGCTGTATCTGGAACCGTTCCGACGCTGCATCGAAGACGGCGGCGCGGAAGGCGTCATGACGGCATACAACAGGATCAACGGGGTACAGGGCCTGTTTAACGAAGAAGTACAAACGCTGCTGAAAGATGAATTTGGGTTAACGCATGCCGTATCGGACGGAGGGGCAATGGAACTGGCAGCTTCCGTCAGCCATGTGACTGCAATGAATGCGGAGACGGCGGCCAGATCGATCCATGCAGGTGTGGATGCTATGAGCGGCAATCCGGATGCGGTGTATGCGGCAGTTTTGGAGGCATACGAACTGGGACTTTTATCGGAAGAGGATATCGATCAGGCTATCCGGAATGTGTACGATATGAAGATCCGGCTGGGATTGTTCGAGGGTAAAAAAGAGGATCTCGGAGAACTCTGCGATGAAGAGGCACATAAGGTCTGTAAGACACTGACCGATGCTTCGATCGTTTTGCTGAAGAATAACGGGATCCTGCCGCTTAATGAAACAGCAAAAGAGAACTGTGTATTGATCGGACCGGTAGGGGACCAATGGTATCAGGACTGGTATGGCGGCAGCGCGCCGGAGCATAGGAGCCTTATGGATGGTTTGCAAAAAGCAGGCTTCGGAACCGGTGGGGAGATGACTTTTGTCAGCGGCTGTGATCATATCCGGCTGAAATGCGGAGAACGTTATGTGGCGACAGATGCGGAGGGAAGGCTGCGCCTTTCCGAACAGAAGGATACATTCATTATGGACGATTGGGGAGAAGGCTCATATACCTTCCGACTCGAAGGAAACGGAAAGTATATGATCACGCGCCTGATCGATCCGAAAGAGGAAAAACTGCCGCCTGCAGTACGCGGAAAAGTATCGGCAGATGCCGATCGGATCTTCAGCTGGTTTGATCTGGAAGTGTTCCGGATCCGGCCGGAGGAAAACGGATCGTTTGCTTTGTGTGATCGTTTCGGGAATCGTATCTATGCCGATCCGGACGGATATCTTCTGTCTGCTGCGGAGAAGGACGAAACGTTGACGGAACTGTCTTTTGAAATAGAGATCGTACGGAATGGGCTGGAAGAGGCGCTGAACGCTGCAGCTTCGGCGGAGACGGTGATCTTAGCGCTCGGACATAATCCCATGGTCAACGCGAAAGAGGAGATCGACCGTTCGACGATCGAATTTATTCCCAATCAGCAGAAGCTGTTTGACGAGATCTATAAGGTCAATCCGAATATCATCGTTGTACTCATGAGCGATTATCCGTATGCGATCCATGAGATCGATCGAAAAGCGCAGGCGATCGTCTGGTCTGCAACAGGCTCACAGTGCATGGGGGATTCTCTGGCGGATGCATTGAGCGGACGCACCGCACCGGCCGGAAGACTAACACAGACCTGGTATATGTCGGATGCGGATCTTCCGGATATGGATGATTATGATATCATCGGGAAGCGCACTTACCGGTATTTTGACAAAGAGGTATTGTATCCCTTCGGGTATGGACTGACTTATTCGGCTTTTTCGTATGGGGATATGAAGGCGACGGTGGAACACGAAAAACCGGCGGAGAAAGAATGCCGGTCACGCAGAAGATCCGGACAGCCAGTCGGAGTGTATGATCAGGTACGAAAAGATGACCGCATTTTGCGCGTAGAAGTGAATGTGACCAATACCGGAGATGTGGTTTCGGATGAAGTGGTGCAGATTTATGCCAAGGCACCCAAAGGTAGAACGATCAGGCCGGTGAAGCAGCTGATCGGTTTTACGCGTGCAAAGGCAATCGTACCGGGAGAGACGAGGAATGTGAGACTGTCGATACCGGTACGGGAACTGGCGTATTATGATGTGACGCAGGAAATGCTGATCATCGAAAAAGGGGATTACGAGATCTCTGCATCTTCGTCGAGCGCAGATCCGGGGATCACATGTACTGTAGCGATTGATGGTGTAAAACCGGGCTTGCGTGATCTGACAAAAAGGATCAAAGCGGATCACTATGATGAAGCGGCCGGCATACAGATCGTGGAAGGAAAGTATGGCTACAGCGCGGTAATGGCAGAAGGGTCGGATGTGTATGAGCCGCGGAAGGATGGAAAGATCTCTGTCACATATGCGGACTGTAGATTGCCGGAAAATGCAAAGTATCTGCGTATCCATGGTTATGCGCCGGAAAATGCGGAGATTGTCATATACCTGGATGATGTCAAAGCAGGAACAATGCGTCTGAATACACATGACTATGAAAAGAAAGCGGAGCCGGCAAGAAATCATATGCCAAGAGCAGTAGAGGATGAGCGCAGACGCCGGGCATCATGGCCATTATTGTGGGCAGACATATATATCCCGCTGGATATGAGCGGGTTTGGGGCGGATGCTTCCAAAGACGGGCATGTGATCCGCATTGAGGCGGAAGGCCCGATTAAGTATGACTGGTTTATGATCACGGATGTTTTATAAGGGGGAATGTATGGCAAAAAAATATATGTCTGATATTCATCTGGAAGAGTATGCGGCAGAGTATGAAGAGAAAAAAGCTTTGTATAAGGATATGGTCTTTACCGGTGGGCGAGATGCACTGTCTCTGAATGGGGCGTGGAATTATGCGGTGGATCAGTATGATACCTGTCTTCGCCAGAAATGGTTTAAGGAAAGATATCAGGATGAGCGGGGCTTTACACTTCCGGTAGATTATTCCTTTGATGAATGGCCGGTCATGGAATTGCCGCGGTGCTGGAATGTGTTTGCTGCAGAATACTTACTGTATGAAGGCGCGATGGTCTTTACCCGCAGATTTGCCTATGATACCACACAAGGCGGCAGATGCATTCTCCGCATCGGCGCTGCATCTATGCTGTGCCGAGTATTTTTGAACGGAACTTATATCGGGATGCATCGAGGCGCATCCACGCCCTTTTTCTTCGATGTTACAGATCTTGTGGAAGAAGATAACCGGATCCTTCTGTGTGTGGACAGTACCCGAAGACCGGAACAGGTGCCGACGGAGAATACGGATTGGTTTAATTATGGCGGCGTATTCCGAGATATTGAATTACTCCGTGTTCCGGCTGTCTATATCAAGTCATTTCATGTGTCACTGGTACCGGATGGGAAGTTTGATAAACTGTCGGTAAAGATCTGTCTGTCGGAGCAGGAGGACGGAAACGCAAAGTTTCAGCTCCGGGAACTTGGGATTGCAGAAGAGATCCCGGTCAAAAACGGGACTGGCGAGATCGCCATCGATGCAAAACCAAGGTTATGGAGCCCGGAGGATCCGTATCTCTATGATGTATCCGCGGAGTATTCGGATGACCGGGTTTCGGACCGTGTCGGTTTCCGGGAGATCCGGGTCTGCGGAAGAGATATTCTGCTGAATGGAAAAAGCATCTTTCTGAAAGGGATCAGCGCGCATGAGGAAAGTGTCGCAAACGGACGCGCGCTGACGGATGAAGAACGGATGGAGAACATCCGGTTGGCGAAAGAACTCGGATGCAACTTTATGCGTATCGCACATTATCCACACCATGAGCGGATGGCGAAGATGGCAGACGAACTGGGGATAATGTTGTGGGAAGAGATACCGGTATACTGGGCGATACGCTTTGACCGGAAAGAAACCTATGAAGATGCGCAGAATCAGTTGGCTGAATTGATCGAGCGGGATTATAACCGCGCTTCGGTGATCATCTGGTCCGTTGGTAATGAAAATGCGGATACCGACAGCCGGCTTTCTTTTATGAAACGTCTTGCGGATCATGCGCATCATACAGATATCACAAGACCGGTATCGGCGGCATGTCTCGTGGATGAGGCGGAGAATAAGATTGCGGACCGCCTTGCGGATTCGCTGGATATCATTGGCATCAATGAATACTGCGGGTGGTATTCGCCGGATTTTGAAAGGCTTCCGGCCCTGCTGCAGAACAGTGATCCGGAGAAACCGGTGATCATAACGGAGTTTGGCGCGGACGCTATGCGTGGGAATCAGGGAGATCCCGAGAAAAAAGGGACAGAAGAATACCAGGCGGCAGTGTATGAGCGGCAGATGGACACACTGCTGAAGATCGGATATATCAAAGGTATATCGCCCTGGATCCTGTATGATTTCCGCTGCCCGAGACGTACGAGCAGCATACAGAAATATTACAACCGTAAAGGATTACTGGATGAAACCAAAACCTACCGAAAGCCTGCCTTTTATGTATTGCAAAAGTATTATCGCCGTATATCTTCCTGCTGACATTTCCGAAATCTGATAGAGAAAGGAACGGATAATAAGAAGTAAAAACATTGTCGATCCGATAAGATGATTATCGGATCGATTTTTATATTATAAATGTCAGAAAATAGAAAAGGAGAAAAAGCATATGGAAAACTTTACTTTTTATTCCCCTACCTTTTTTGCTTTTGGTAAGGATACAGAAAACGAGGCGGGAGCATATGTAAAACAGTTTGGTGGCAGCAAGGTGCTGATCCACTACGGCGGAAGCAGCGCGAAAAAGTCAGGGCTGTTGGATCGGGTGAAGAGTTCTTTGGAGAAGGAAGGCGTTGGCTATGTGGAATTGGGCGGAGTAATGCCGAATCCCAGAAGTGGTCTTGTATATAAAGGGATTGAGTTGTGCAGACAGGAAAAGGTGGACTTTATCCTGGCAGTCGGCGGAGGAAGCGTGATCGATTCTTCCAAAGCGATCGCAGTGGGAGTTCCGTACGATGGTGATTTTTGGGATTTCTACAGCGGAAAGACCATAGAAAAAGCATTGCCGGTGGGGACGGTATTGACCATTGCAGCGGCAGGAAGCGAAGGAAGCGGTGATTCTGTGATCACAAAGGAAGAAGGCATGCTGAAGCGCGGCGCAGGCAGCAATCTGATCCGTCCGAAATTCAGCATCTTAAATCCGGCACTCACCCAGACTTTGCCGCCATACCAGACTGCAGCCGGGATCACCGATATTATGGCACATCTGTATGAAAGATATCTGACCAATACCAAAGAGGTAGAGGTTACCGACCGGATGATCGAAGCGTTGCTGCTTACCTTAAAGCATGAAGGGCCGCGCGTGATCGCTGATCCGGATAATTACGAGGCAAGAGCAAATATCATGTGGGCCGGGATGATAGCACATAACAATTCCTGCGGTGTGGGGCGCAGTCAGGATTGGAGCAGTCATGATATCGAGCATGAGTTATCCGCGCTGTATGATTGTGCACACGGAGCCGGACTTGCGGTAACCATGCCGGCGGTGTTCCGTTATACGATGGAACATGATGTGATGCGTTTTGCACAGGTTGCTGTGCGCGTATGGGGCGTGGAGATGGATTTTGCACATCCGGAAGTGACAGCACTGGAAGGGATCCGTGCATTCCAAAGTTTCCTGATCGGGCTTGGTATGCCGAAGAACTTTGCGGAGTTGGGCGCAAAAGAAGAAGATATCCCGCAGCTTGTGAAAACGCTGTGTTACGGAAACGGCAGAACCGGAAGCATCGGCGGATTTACTACGCTGAAAGAAGAGGATTGTACAAAGATCTATCAGATGATGGTTTGATCATAGCAGTTACAGATATGCAAAAGAGATCGGGGGACGCAAGTCCCCTGATTTATTTCGGTGATAAAGGAGGGGCTGTCTTTGTGCACGGACTTTACGAGTTTATGCAGAGAAGGTATAATTACCACATATGTGTTATAGGAAAATACTTCGGAGGAAGATGATGAAAAAGAAAGTTTCTATGATCTTATTGTCGGCTACATTGCTGGGGGGATGTGGACATACGGAGCAGGTTACGCCGGTTGTACAGACGGAACCGGTTACTGAGACACAGGTGGTTTCGGAAGGAGAGGCGACTCCGGCAGCAGAAGAGACATCTGCGATCGAGGAGACACCGACCGTGGAAGAAGTTCAGGAAGTGCCGATCCTAAGAGATGCGGTGCGGGAAAAGATGGGGGGCTTTGTTGGCTGTGAAGTGACCGGATTTGAGGCAGATGATCCGAAGGTATGGGAGATCATTACCACGCATTTTGAACGGGTGACGCTGGGAAACGAACTGAAACCGGATGCTCTGGTCGGATACTCGGTAACCAACTGTCCCGGGATCGAGCAGGCGGAGTTAAACGGTGAGATCATTGAAGTGCCGGTTCTGGATTATTCCAGGGCGGATAAGATCCTGGACCAGATCCTTGCATGGAACGAAGCCAATCCCGACCGGCAGATTCGGGTACGCGGGCATGTGCTTGTGTGGCATTCCCAAACACCGGAATGGTTTTTCCATGAAGATTATGACAAGAACAAACCCTATGTAAGCGCGGTAGTCATGGACAAGCGGTTGGAGTGGTACATCCGTACGGTGCTGACCAGATATACCGGAGAGGACAGTAAATATAAGGATCTTTTTTATGGCTGGGATGTGGTGAACGAAGCCGTCAGTGACGGTACGGCCACCTATCGTTCCGATGCGGAAAATCCGGGAGAATCTTTAAATGAAGATCGGCACGGAAGCAATTCCAGCTGGTGGCATCTTTATCAGAGCAACGAGTATATCATCAATGCATTTCGTTATGCTAATAAATATGCGCCTGCGGATCTGGAACTTTACTACAACGATTACAATGAATGTAATGCAAGAAAGGCAAACGGGATCGCGGAACTGTTAAAGGCTGTTAAGGCAGAAGAAGGTGAGCCGGGTGTCGGAACCCGTATCAGCGCTATGGGGATGCAGGGGCATTACGGGATGGACAATCCCGATGCTGACGAAATTGAAGATGCCGTTAAAAAGTTTTGCGCTATTGTAGGAAAGGTGCAGATCACGGAGATGGATATCAGTGCCAGCAGCAGTTATAACGGCAGTGCAGAGGCGGTGGATCGGGAAAATGAACGACTGCGTTCACGCTATAATCGAATCTATTATACCCTGAATGCTATGAATGATCTCGAAGGCGTGGAAGTGAGCGGTATCACTTTTTGGGGAACTGTGGATCACTATTCATGGTTGCAGTCCCGTTCCAATGTAGGCGGTGGTAACACTACGGGGCTTCCGCAGATGCCATTGCTCTTTGACGGAGAATACCAGCCAAAGCCTTGTTTCTATGTATTTGCAGATCCGAAGTTTTGAAAAATTTTTGAAAAACTGTTAATAACTTGCACTTTGCTTGCACTTAGTGTTCTATAATGCGTTTCATAACAAGAAAAACCAAAGAGCGGATGAGGATCCGAAACAACAAGGAGGAAAAAAGTTATGAAGAAGAACGCATTGGAACTGGCAACAATTATGAGTGTAGGTATGCTGGCTGGTTGTGGCAGCGCAGCAGAGGCTCCGGCAGCAAATGCAGCAGAAACGCCTACGGAAACAGAAGCGGTAGCCGTATCCGAAACAGCAGCGGAAGGTTTGGCAACGGAAGCATCTGTTTTGGCAGAGGGGACAACGGAGACCGACGGCATCGTGTTTATGGGTGGCCTTTACGCGGTATCCGAGACTTGTGATATGAACCTGGCATTATTCAAATCTTCCGGTGAGCCGGTTGCGATCGTAGAGATTCCGGTGGAAGATGTTCTGTACTATGGGGAATATGAGACAGAGGCAGCTAAGCTGGAGGACGGCAGAGATTATACGGTCATTACCGTAGAAGGCCATACATTCGGATACTATTTTGATGATGAATATACCGGCATCCTGCTGGATGAGGCTGGTAATGTATACAACGCAAAGGCAATGGATGAAAGCTTTGCGATGGATATGGTAAATACCACGATCAATGGGGCTGGTTATGATGACGAGGCCATGCCTTCCGCAGAAGAAATGGTGGCAGCGGTTCTTGCAGATCTGGTTTTTGAAGGCGGACTGGTAGCCGACAGCGATGACAGTGATCTGGCAGTGGCATTTTACAGATATCAGGATGATCCGCTGACACTGGTATATGAGAACGGTACCATCGTGGAATATGGCTACGATTATACGGTTACGGACGCAACACTGGAAGACGGTACAAAGTATTCTGATATGACGATCCGTGAAGTGGAATGCGGCTACTACTTCTTTGAAGACGGTTCCGGCATCCTGGTCGATGAGAATGGCAACAAGTATAATGCAGTCGCTATGGACGAAGATCTGGCAATTGAACTGGTAACCAAAACGATCGCCGGGGAATAGCAGAGAGATAATATTGAAATACTATTATAGTAACAAAAACGGTTGAGGGAATGCTCGGCCGTTTTTTTGCATATTTCGTGTTTTGTGGTAAAATGGGAAAGTCAAAAAACGGTTCTATCTTGAAAAAAGGATTAATATATGGAAAAGCTAAAAGAGATTTTGAAAAGAGATTTTACCGGCTGGAAGCCCTGGCAGGTGGCATGGATGATCCTGGCGAATGCCGTGATCCTTTGGGTTTCTTTGGATCAGGGAGATTCGCTCCTTGGTATTCTGGCATCGATCACCGGTGTGATCTGCGTGATCCTTTGCGGTATGGGAAAGGTGTCCAATTATTTTTTCGGAACCATCAATGTGGTGTTATATGCCATTATGGCGTGTAAGGCAAAGTATTATGGCGATGTGATGCTGAATCTTCTGTATTATTTCCCGACGAATATTCTGGGGTGGATCCTATGGAAGAAGAATATCGACAAAGAAACCAATGCGGTATACAAAAGGCGTATGACCCGGAAGCAGGATGTACTTTTGCTTATGATCAGTGTTGTGGGTGTGTTTGGATACGGATTTGTGCTGCGGCTGCTGGGCGGAAACCTCCCCTTCGTGGACAGTATGAGTACGGTCTTGTCCGTGATCGCGCAGATCCTGATGATCAAACGCTTTACAGAGCAATGGGTGATCTGGATCGTAGTGGATGTGGTCTCAGTCATCATGTGGGTGGCGGCCTTGTTTACGGAAGGGGGTAGCATCGCTGTGCTTTTGATGTGGACGGTATTTCTGGGCAATGCCGTGATCATGTTTGTGAAGTGGCTGAAGGAGACAAAGCAGCAGGAAGCGACATCCGTTACGGGTGAGGGGGCGTGATATGATCAATGGGAAGAAATACAAAGTCGGGATGTATGGCGGATGTTTTTGCCCGCTGCATCTGGGGCATCTGGAGTGTCTGATCCGGGCGGCCGGCTTGTGTGAAGAACTGTATGTGGTGATCTCCTGGAAAGAGCACGAGGATATACCTTTGAAGGTCAAGATCCGCTGGATCCATCAACTGACGAAACACATCGGAAATGTCAAAATGATCCCGCTTAAGGATCAGACGGTCTGCAAGGAGGACTATACAGAAGCATACTGGGAAGCCGATTGTAAAAAAGTAAAGGATGCCATCGGTAAAACGATCGATGTGGTCTTCTGCGGCAGTGATTATGACGAAAACAGCTTCTGGAACAAGTGTTATGCGGAGTCTGAATTCGTAGTATTTCCGAGAAACCAATACAGCTCTACCGAAATCCGAAAAGATCTATACGGGCACTGGGAGTGGATGCCGCAGATCGTCCGCTCGTACTTTACAAAGAAAGTGTTGCTCATCGGCGGCGAGAGTGCAGGAAAATCCACGCTGACCATCAATCTGGCAAATTATTTTAACACGGTATATTTAGAGGAAGTCGGACGGGATCTGTCGGAATTGTCCGGCACGGACCGCTACATGCTGTCCGAGGATTTTACCAGGATCCTGCTGGAGCATAAGGCAAAGGAATACCGGCTGATCGGGCAGGCAAACAAGGTCCTGTTTGAAGATACGGACTGCCTGGTGACCAGGTTTTTTATGGATTTTCTGGAAGATGAGAATATGGAGGGCAACGCGCGGCTGGCGGAGGCGATCGCGGCGCTCAATCAATATGATCTGATTCTGTTTCTGGAGCCGGATGTGGAATGGGTGCAGGATGGGGATCGGAGTGAGGTGATGGCCGCGGACCGCACAAAATACAGTGAGATGATCAAGGCGCTGTATGAGAAGCAGGGATTTTCTTTTCAGGTGATCCGGGGGGATTATAACAGCCGTTTTGAACAGGCGGTACAATATGTCCGGGAATTGTTGAAAGCATAGGATCATTGCCTGCAGACAGGTGTTCCGGTCATTTGACATACGAACAAAAGACCGATATAATATATAGGTTAGGATAGGGTTTCTATTCTGCTCTATAAATGTATTTAAAGGGGTGAAGGCATGGATAAATTGTATATTGTAATGCCTGCATATAATGAAGAGGCAAATATCCGAGAGGTCGTAAAAAGCTGGTACGGCTGTCTGGAGGGCAAGGACGAAGGTTCCAGACTGGTGGTGGCCGACAGCGGATCTTCGGATCTGACACATAAATATTTAAAATCGATGCAGAGAGAGTATCCGAAACTGGAGATCCTCACGGATACACAGAAGCAGCATGGGCCGAAACTGATGGCGCTGTATCGCTATGCCATCGAACAGGGAGCGGACTACATCCTCCAGACAGATTCGGACGGGCAGACCCTGCCGCAGGAATTTCCGTTGTTCTGGGATAAGAGAGAACAGTATGATGCGGTATTGGCCAATCGCCCGGTACGCGGAGATGGTAAGGCCAGAGCTTTTGTAGAAAAAGTCGTATGCGTGTTGTTGAAACTGTATTTCGGCGTGAACCTGCAGGATGCCAATGCACCGTTTCGTCTGATGAAGGCAGAGATGCTGGAGAAGTATCTGGATCGTCTGCCGGAGGATTATAATATCCCGAATATTATGTTTTCCACCTATTTTGCCTATTATAAGGAAAAGATGAAATTTATGGACATTACATTCCGGCCGCGCAGGGCGGGGAAGAATTCCATCAATATTCCGAAGATTGTAGGCATCGGCTGGAAGGCTTTGGGGGATTTCCGCAGATTTAAGAAAGAAATGCACTGACGGGGGCGCTTGACGCGGTTTCGACCTTGAATTATAATAGCAACGTATGCCCAAAAAAGATGGATGATTGGGGGACAGTATGATCAAAAGTATGACCGGTTTCGGACGCTGCGAGATGGAAGAACACGCACGCCGTATCACCGTTGAAATGAAGGCAGTCAATCACAGATATCTGGATCTGTCGATCAAGATGCCGAAGAAATTTAATCCTTTTGAGGCACAGATCCGCAACGTGCTGAAAGAGTACCTGGAGCGCGGTAAGGTGGATCTCTACATTACCTGCGAGGATCTGGGAGAAGAGAATTTACAGATCCGCTACAACAAGTCGGTAGCGGCAGAATATCTGCAGTATCTGCGACAGATGGCAGAGGAGTTCGGGCTGGAGGATGATGTACGTGTTTCCACGTTGTCCCGTTATCCGGAAGTCTTCTCTATGGAAGATGTGCAGGTTGACGAGGAAGAGATTTGGCAGGATCTGGAAAAAGTCGTACGCGGTGCTGCAAAGGTTTTTGTGGAAAGCAGAGAACGGGAAGGCGAAGCACTTAAAACAGACCTTCTGGACAAGCTGGAGAGCATGCAGGAGAGTGTAGCGCAGATTGAAGCACATTCTCCGCAGGTGATCGAGGAATATCGTGAAAAATTACGTGCCAAGGTAAAAGAAATGGTTGGCGATGTGCAGATCGATGAGAGCCGGCTACTGATGGAAGTGACCGTATTTGCCGACAAGATCTGCGTGGATGAAGAAATGGTGCGCTTAAAGAGTCACATTGCAGCGATGAGCGCAGAGCTGAAAAAAGGCGGCAGCGTAGGACGCAAGCTGGATTTTATCGCACAGGAGATGAACCGCGAAGCAAATACCACGCTCTCAAAAGCAAACGATCTGCTCACATCGGATGCCGCTATTGAATTGAAGACCGGCATTGAAAAGATCAGAGAACAGATACAAAACCTGGAATAGGTAGGATAAATGGCAAAATTACTGCATATCGGTTTCGGAAATGTCGTGAATGAGGAAAAGATCATAGCGATCGTTCATCCGGAGGCGGCACCGATCAAGCGTATGGTGATGCACGCCAGAGAAAATGATCTGGCGGTGGATGCGACACACGGACGCAAGACGAAATCGGTGATCGTGATGGAAGGGCAGCAGGTAGTATTATCGGCGCTGTTGCCGGAAACGATTGTCGGACGCAGTATGGATACATCGGAGGAAGTATAGATGAAGACGGGACGCGAAGGCATTTTGGTGGTGATCTCCGGCTTTGCGGGGACCGGAAAAGGCACGCTGGTCAAAGGTCTTTTGGAAAAATATGATAATTACGCGCTTTCCGTGTCTATGACGACCAGAAATCCCAGACCCGGAGAAGTGGATGGCGTATCTTACTTCTTTGTCAGCAGGGAAAAGTTTGAAGAAACTATTGCGGCAGACGGTCTGGTGGAATATGCAAGCTATTGCGACAACTATTACGGAACCCCCAAAGCCTATGTGGAAGAACAGTTAAAGGCCGGCAAGGATGTGATCCTGGAGATCGAGATCCAGGGGGCCCTCAAGATCCGCGAGATCTACCCCACGGCACTGTTATTGTTTGTGATGCCACCCAGTGCCAAAGTATTGCAGGAACGGTTGATCGGGCGTGGCACAGAGACACCGGAAGTTGTAAAGAAACGTATGGATCGTGCAGCACAGGAATCGGAAGGCATCGAGAAATACGACTATATCGTGGTCAATGACAAGATTGAAGAGTGTATTACCGATACACACGCGATCATTGAAGCGGCTCATTGCAAGCCGTTTCGTAACGAAAGCTTTATTCAGACGGTACGGGAAGATCTGTATCGCATGAAAGAGGAACAATAAGAGGTCAATTTAGGAGGACAAAAATTATGATGTTACATCCGTCTTACACCGACTTGCTTGAGGTGGTAAACAGCGAACAGGAACAGGGCGAGCCGCCTTTGGTAAACTCCCGTTATTCCATCGTGATGGCTACAGCAAAGCGTGCGCGTCAGCTCATCGCCGGACAGCCGGCACTGGTACCGGCAAAGGGCAAGAAGCCGCTTTCCGTAGCAGTACAGGAATTGAATGAATCCAAGATCCATATCGTAGGTGATGAGGCATAAGTTTCGATGGCCAATACACCGCACAAAGTAATGCTCGTATCTCTGGGGTGCGATAAGAATCTGGTAGACTCCGAGATGATGCTGGGAATGCTTTCGGAAGAGGGCTTTGCGATCACAAATGATGAACAGGAAGCGGAAGTGGTGATCGTCAACACTTGTTGTTTCATCATGGATGCAAAAGAGGAAAGCATCAACACCCTGATCGAGTACGGCAAACTGAAAGAAACTGCAAATTGTAAGGCTTTGATTGCAACCGGCTGCCTGGCACAGCGCTATGCCGAAGAGATCCATAAAGAGATCCCGGAGGTGGATGCTGTGGTAGGCACTTCTGCGTTTGATAAGATTGCAGAGGTTTTGCGTAGCGCCTTGGGCGGAGAGCAGAAGGATGCCATGGAGGATCTGCAGCATACCGTTGCGGGAAAACCGAGAATCCTTTCTACCGGCGGACATTATGCGTATTTAAAGATCGCAGAGGGGTGCAACAAGCGCTGTACCTACTGCATTATACCATCGATCCGCGGCGCTTATCGTTCGGTTCCGATGGATACACTGCTTGCGGAAGCACGGAAGCTGGCAGATGGCGGTGTACGGGAACTGTTGCTGGTAGCGCAGGAGACGACACTGTACGGTACAGATCTGTATGGAGAGAAGCGCCTGCCGCAGTTGCTTCGGGAGCTGGCAAAGATCGAGGATCTGAAATGGATCCGTATATTGTATTGCTATCCGGAAGAGATTACGGAGGAGCTGATCGAAACCATTGCGACAGAACCGAAGGTGTGCCATTATCTGGATCTGCCCATTCAGCACAGTGAGGATGCGGTGTTGAAGCGCATGGGACGCCGCACACGCAGAGCGGAGCTGGAAGAGACCATTGCAAAACTGCGGAAACGGATTCCGGATATCTGCCTGCGGACCACACTGATCTGCGGATTCCCCGGAGAAACGGAAGAGGATTATGAGAATCTGAAGTCTTTTGTGGAAAAGATGCGTTTTGACCGTTTGGGTGTGTTCCCGTATTCACCGGAAGAAGGTACGGCGGCAGAGCAGATGGAAGACCAGATCGAAGATGCGGTGAAAAAGAACCGTGCAGAAGGCATAATGGCCCTGCAGCAGGAGATAGCGTTTGATAAAGCACAGGCGATGGAAGGCCGTGTGTTGAACTGTATTGTAGAGGGACGCATTCCGGAAGAGAATGTGCTGGTCTGCCGCAGTTATATGGATGCACCGGATGTGGACGGTTATGTCTTTGTAGATACGGAGAAGGAATATATGAGCGGCACCATTGTTCAGATCAAGGTGACCGGCAGTGAAGAATATGATTTGATCGGAGAGTTCACAGATGAATCTGCCCAATAAACTGACAACATTTCGCGTGGTACTGATCCCGTTTTTTGTATTTTTTCTGATGACAGGTGTGGCCGGAGCTGCTTCCAAATGGGTAGCTCTTGGCCTTTTTATTGTTGCGTCACTGACGGATTTTTTGGATGGCTACATTGCAAGAAAGAACAATCTGGTCACCAATTTCGGTAAATTTATGGACCCGCTGGCGGATAAGCTGCTGGTGAGTGCGGCGATGATCTGTTTTGTGGAACTGCATCGTATGCCGGCGTGGATCGTACTGATCATTATCGCCAGAGAGTTTTTTATCAGTGGTTTCCGTCTGGTGGCAGCCGAGCAGGGCATCGTGATCGCAGCCGGCTGGTGGGGCAAGTTTAAGACGGCATTTCAGATGTTTATGGTGATCTTTATGATCGTAGAATCCGCGCTGAAAGATCAGGAGATCACTTTGACAGGACTTACCATCGCAGCCGACGTGCTGATGTACATTTCGCTGGCTTTGACATTGATCTCGATGGTGGATTATGTCGCAAAGAATAAGGCTGTTTTAAAGGAGCAGAAGTGATATGGTAGTCGAAACCATTTGCATCGGAACGGAGATCCTTTTAGGAAACAGGGTAAATACCAACGCTGCTTATCTTGCACAGCAGTATGCGAAGCTTGGGCTTTCCACTTATGCCCAGTCTGTGGTGGGAGACAATGAGCAGCGTATCATGGAAGCACTGCGTCTGGCACTGTCCAGATCAGATCTGGTAGTACTGAACGGAGGACTCGGGCCCACACAGGATGATATCACCAAAGAAACTGTAGCGAAGCTGCTGGGACGTCCCATGCATTCGGATGATGTGACCAAAAAACACATCGAAGAGTATTTCAAGACCCGTGGGAAAAAGATGGCTGAGAACAATCTTCGCCAGACCATGATCCCGGAAGGAGCACGGATCCTCGATAACGAGATCGGGACGGCACCGGGGATATTGCTTAACTTATCAAAAGAAGAGAGCAGCGCTTTTCGTAAGATGTCGGAGGAGATCCAGACCATCATAATGCTGCCCGGACCGCCGGAAGAGTTGCAGGAAATGTGGCAGAAGAGAGTGGTGCCTTATCTGCAGAAACGTTCGGGAGAGATCATCTATTCTGCTACGGTCAAAGTATGCGGACGTACCGAGAGTGAGATCGCGGAGCTTCTGGATGACCTGATCCGGCAGAATGGGGAAGTAACTGTTGCGCCGTATGCCAAAACCGGCGAGGTGCATATGCGTGTAACCGCTAAAGCGGCCGATGAAAAGACCGCGAAGAAGCTGGTCAAGCCGGTGATCAAAGAGATCAAGACAAGGCTTGGTGACAGTGTATATACTACAGATGAAGATGTGACGCTGGAAAAAGCAGTGGTGGATCTGCTGCTGGCAAATGAACTGACCGTAACGACAGTGGAATCCTGCACCGGTGGTCTGATCGCGGGCCGTCTGATCAATGTACAGGGTGTTTCGGAAGTATATAAATCCGGATTTGTAACCTATTCCAACAAGGCCAAGAGAAAGCTGGTCGGCGTAAGACGGAAGACATTGGATAAATACGGCGCAGTCAGCGAACAGACCGTGCGTGAAATGGTAGGGGGCGTGACGCTCTTTAACCGTGCGGATGTGGCGGTTGCGGTATCCGGTATCGCAGGACCGGACGGCGGAACAGATGAAAAGCCGGTCGGACTTGTCTATATCGCCGTAAGTGTATGCGGCGTGGTGACGGTAAAGGAGTACCATTTTATCGGTAACCGTGCGATGATTCGTGAACGTGCGGTGGCGGCGGCATTGGATCAGATGCGCCGGTGCATTTTGGAATATTACAGTAAGCTGACTTTTGGGAAAGAGGAGTAGAGCGTGGACAGAAAGACGGTAGAATTAATTGTACCGAGTTTTAATGAGGAAGCCTGTGTCGGTCTTTTTTACGATGCCGTCAGAGATCTGTTTGCGGATCAGTTAAAGGCGTATGATTTCAGGCTGATCTATGTGGATGATGGCAGCAGCGACGGGACACTGGAAAAGATCAAACAGATCGTTGCGGCAGCTCCGGAAGGTCAGGTACACTATATTTCTTTTTCGCGCAATCTCGGGAAGGAGGCTGCTATTTATGCCGGACTGGAACATTCCACCGGGGATTATGTGGCAGTTATGGATGCGGATTTGCAGCATCCCCCCGCGCTTTTGATCGATATGCTCCATGCCATCGTGGACGAAGGGTATGACAGCTGCGGGGCTCGCAGAGAGGACCGGAAAGGGGAAGGCGCGATCAAGCGGGTATTTTCGGTAGCGTATTATCAGATCGTAAATCGTATGACGGTTGTGGAACTGACACCGGGCAGCACTGATTTTAGGTTGATGACTCGCCAGATGGTGGACGAAGTACTGAAACTGACGGAACGGGAACGCTTTACCAAAGGCATTTTTTCCTGGGTCGGATTTAAGACAAAATGGATCCCGTATCACAATGTGGAACGGGCGGCAGGAAAATCGAAATGGAGTATCCGTGGGCTGCTGCATTATGCGGCCAGCGGTCTGCTTTCTTTCGCAAGGGCGCCGCTCCGTTTTGCTATCTATCTCGGTGGATTGGGATTGCTGGCAGCTGGGATCGATCTGATCGTATTGATCGTACAGTGTTGTCTTTGGTCGGAATTACCGGATGCTGTTTCTGTTGTGATCGTTTTGATCCTTTTGTTTGGTGGTATGACCGTCATGCTGTTGGGACTGGTCGGGGAATATCTGGCACGTATTTTGGCGGAAGCGAAGCAGAGGCCGTTATATATTATCAGGGAGTCAAATTATGGCGAATCAGATCGTAAAGCTGGGTGATTTTGAAGTAGGAAACAACGAGGTACCGTATTTTATCGCGGAGATCGGCATCAACCATAACGGAGATATGCAGATCGCCAAGAAGCTGATGGATGCGGCATTTGCGTGCGGCTGGAACTGTGTGAAGTTTCAGAAACGCACACCGGATATTGCCGTTCCTGAGGCACAGAAAAATGTGATGCGTGATACTCCGTGGGGACAGATGACCTATCTGGAGTATAAGAAACGTATAGAATTTGAAAAGCCGGAATATGATGAGATTGACCGGTATTGCAGGGAAAAACCGCTTGCCTGGACAGCGTCGCCCTGGGATATCCCGAGCCTGGAATTTCTTTTGGAGTATGATCTGCCGTTTATCAAGATCGCGTCGGCCGGTAACGGCAATATGGATTTGCTGAAAAAGGCTTCGCAGGCAGGAGTACCGCTGATCATGTCAGATGGTATGAGTACGCAGGAAGAGCTGGATGCGGCGGTTTCTGTATTGGAGGATTACAGCAACGGGGATTATATCCTGCTGCATACCAATTCGACCTATCCGGCACCGGTGGATTCGCTGAATCTGGCATATATGCAGACATTGAAGGATCGTTATCATTGCGTGGTAGGTTACAGCGGGCACGAGCAGAATCTGGAGCCCAGCGTGGTAGCGGCAACACTGGGGGCAAAGGTGATCGAGCGTCACGTGACCTTGTCACACGATCTGTGGGGGACGGACCAGAAGGCCAGCCTGGAGATCAATGCGATGTATATGCTTTATCGTCGCTGCCTGGATATACAGAAGATGATGGGAAGCGGCGTAAAGACAATGGATGAGAATGAAAAAAAGGTTCGCGCAAAATTAAAGGGCAATTGATCTGCCCAGGCATATGTGCGAAATATTCTTACAAATTATCCTGCCCGGGTGCATTGACATCCGGGCAGTTTTGTGTTAAGTTGATATCTGTCTTTGAAAGAACATCTCTCTTTCGTGGTTGCTGTAAGGTGACCGGACACTCAGGGGCGGATCGTCTCTGCATTCACCAAATTGTATTTTTAGAGAAATTCGGGTTGCTGTGAAAATTTCAGAAAAGAGGTGGTAGAGTGTAATTTATTGGACTGATAAAATGATAAAAATATTTATGTAAAGTAGTTGACAAAACCGAACAAATGTTTTATAGTATCTTTTGAACGGATGTTCGGAATGCCATTAAATAATGTCATTTAAAAAAGGAGAATAGTTCAGTTATGGAAAGAGAAGAGAAATTAAAAGCATTGGAAGCTGCCATGGTGCAGGTGGAGCGTCAGTTTGGTAAGGGCGCAGTGATGAAGCTTGGCGATCCGGCATCCAAATTAAATGTAGAGACCATTCCCACCGGTTCTTTGAGTCTGGATATTGCACTTGGTTTGGGAGGTATTCCTAAGGGACGTGTGATCGAAATCTACGGTCCGGAATCTTCCGGTAAGACGACGGTCACTCTGCATATGATCGCAGAGGTACAGAAGCGTGGCGGCATCGCGGGATTCATCGATGCAGAGCATGCATTGGATCCGGTCTATGCCGCAAATATCGGTGTGGATGTAGACAACCTCTATATCAACCAGCCGGATTATGGTGAGCAGGGCCTGGAGATCGCGGAAACGATGGTACGCTCCGGAGCAATGGATATCGTAGTTATTGACTCTGTAGCAGCACTCACCCCGAAGGCAGAACTGGACGGTGATATGGGCGATTCTCACGTAGGTCTGCAGGCTCGTCTGATGTCTCAGGCGCTTCGTAAGCTGGCCGGAGCTATCAGCAAGTCCAACTGTACTGTAGTATTTATCAACCAGTTACGTGAAAAAGTAGGTGTCTTCTATGGTAATCCGCAGGTAACTACCGGTGGTAATGCTCTGAAATACTATGCATCCGTACGTATGGAGATCCGTCGTGTAGAGCAGTTGAAGAATGGCGGCGAGTTTGTCGGCAACCGTACCAGAGCAAAGATCGTAAAGAACAAGGTGGCGCCGCCGTTTAAGGAGGCAGAGTTTGACATCATGTTCGGAGAAGGCATCTCCTATGAAGGAGATCTGCTGGATCTGGCAGCGGATGTAGATGTGGTAAATAAGAGTGGTGCCTGGTATGCCTATAACGGTAATAAGATCGGCCAGGGACGTGAAAACGCGAAGCTGTATCTGAAGGAGCATCCGGATGTATGTGCCGAGATCG
>JAFXQR010000006.1 GCA_017526985.1 Lachnospiraceae bacterium | reverse complement strand
TTGCGAATATCCTAAGGCATCCTCCCGCAAGCGGGCCCCTCCTTAGGATGAGTGCGAGAAAACTGTCTTTACTGCCCGGCGACTTGGCGGAGACTACGGCAGGCCAGAGTCCACCTCATCCGGCGCTGGCGCGCCACCTTCACCTCAAGGGGAAGGCAAGATGCCTTCCGTGAGGCGATCGCCAGCCCCACAAATACGAATTTGGCGTGCAACCATAAAAAGTACCCGGCGGGATAGCCGGGCACTTTAGAAAGCGTTTGCTTATATTGTTTAGAAGATTCGTCTTACTGCCAGCACATCCTTGTAGCTTGCGTTGGAGATGATGATACCGGTCTTGGATGTACTTGCGTGTACGATCTGACCGTTGCCGATATAAAGGGCTACGTGACCGGAGTAGCATACGATATCGCCCGGCTGTGCGTTTGCCAGACCACCTTCTACCTCGGCGCCGACACTACGGTCTGCTCTGGAGGAGTGCGGTAAGGATACGCCATATGCGCCGTAAACGCTCATAACGAAACCGGAGCAGTCCGTACCGTTGGTCAGGCTGGATCCGCCGTATACATACGGATTGCCGACAAACTGGCAGGCATACTTGGCTACATCTGCGCCCAGACCGCTGCCGCTGATAGACGGTGCCGCATAAGTGTCATTGCGGACAGTGCCGCCGTTATTGTTATTTGAATTGTTCGTTCCGCCCTGTCTGCCATTATTGCTGCTGTTGGTACGCTGTGCCATCGCGCGCTCTGCTGCCGCTCTCGCTGCCCGGCGCTCTTCTTCCTCTTTTGCCAAACGTGCCAGCTCCTCCGCTCTGGACTCTGCTTTTACAAACTCTGTGTGCAGATCCACATACTCTGCGGAAACATAACCGTCACCGTCTTCGCAGGTCACCTTTACCCAGCCGTCCAGCTCTTCCAATACCAGCAGGTCTTCCTCAATGGGAACCAGCGTCAGTACTGATGCCTCGGTGCTGGGTGCCGTGCGAACCTTCAAAGTGGTCGTATTAACGACTGCCAGTCTGGTGCCCACCTTCTTTGCCAGCTCGATGGCATCCTCCCCGGTCACACAGTACTCTGCATTGACATAACCGGTCACATTGCCGGATGAGATCTTGTACCAGCCGTCTTCTTCTTCAATAAAAGTACCGACGGAACGATCGTAAAGCTTACCGACCACTTCACCGTCCGTACTGGGAATATCACGTACATTTACAGCGCCAGAGCACTGCGCGATCACCAGGTTTGCAAAATGCTCCGGATCTCTCGCCTCTGCTTCCGCGATGGCTGCCGCCTCGGCATCCTTGATCTCACGGGTGGTCTGCGCACCAATGGCTACCGCTGCCGTGGAAACATCTGCCGCATCGCGGATCTCCGCTGCCCGGATCTCTTCTGCCGAAACTTCTTCTATTCCAAAAGTAACATCTACGGAGATGCTGCCCAGATCTACAACTTCTTCGCCGCCTGCCGTTGCCAGGACTTCGCCCGCAGCCAGCACATCTTCTGCCAGCAATCCCTCGGATACACTGCTGTCTGCCGGGATCATACGATCCGTGTGTTCCTGCTTTGCATCCGTCTCTTCAACATAGATCTCTTCTACCGCAGTCCCTTCTTCCAATGTAAGAGCAGCGCCGCTGGCCGGAAGGATATCCGCCATTGCCACGCCTGCCGCACCCGCATTTGTGCTGTCCAAAAGGGAACCTGTCAGAAAAACTGCTGTTGTAGAAAACAAGACCATTGCTGATCTTAATTTACGCATAAAACCTCCGAAACCATAACCCCTGAAACATTATAAACTGCTATACAGATCTGCTTATATAATTAAGCAGGAAAAATTTACATTTCTCTGTGTTACGTAAACTTGTTACAATTCTATTGCAATTGTTACAAATTTGTTACGCTTTGTAAAGAATACCACTGCGTGCCGGGATTGTCAAGTTGAAGATTGTGACAATATTGTGAAGATACATTGAATTGTATGAGCAAATCTGCTAATATAGCCTTTATGAATACAAAATATAGATCAATCGCATTGATCACGGGAGCGTCCCGGGGAATCGGAGCCGCCATCGCCACGCAGCTGGCGCAGGACGGTTTTGATCTGCTGCTCTGCTGCCGCAAAAATATGAATTTACTGGAAGAACTGGCCCGTAAGTTGCGGAATGATTACGGTATCACCGTACAGACCTTCTGCGGCGATCTCTCCGATCCGGCTTTTGTCACGGAGATCTTCGGGCACATCTCACGACTGGATCTGCTGGTCAACAACGCCGGCATCTCCACCATCGGTCTGCTGCAGGACATGACAGACGAGCAGTGGATGATGCAGATGAACGCCAATGTAAACAGCGTCTTTTATCTCTGCCGCGCCGCCATCCCGGTGATGCTGCAGGAGCATAGTGGACGCATCATCAACATCTCCTCCGTCTGGGGCAGTGTGGGAGCTTCCATGGAATGCGCCTATTCCGCCAGCAAGGGGAGCATTGATGCTCTCACCCGCAGCCTGGCCAAGGAACTGGCTCCCAGCGGCATTGCCGTCAATGCAGTGGCTCCCGGTTTCATCGATACCGAAATGAACGATCATCTGTCCGCCGAAGAAAAAGAGACGCTCTTTGCGGAGATTCCCGCCGGCCGCGCCGGCACTCCCGCAGAAGTCGCCTCTTTGGTCTCTTTACTTGCCAAAGCCCCTGTTTATCTCACCGGTCAGATCCTGCGCATCGACGGTGGCTGGATCTAGGCCGTCTCAATTCTCTTCTTTCTTCAACAATTCCGCATCGTGCTCATTGACTTTGATCGCCTGGGTCCCGCCTTCCAGCATCAGTTTGCGTTCCTTCACACCGGCGACGATGGGTTCACCCACACGCATATTCACTTCCAGTCTGCAGCGGATCAGCTCCAGGATGGCCGCCATATCGACGGTTCCCATTCCGATGGCCATAGAGCCTTCCACATTTAACATAAATGCAGTCTGCTCCAGAGACACGGAAAGCGCACCGCCCTTTGCCCCCACCACAAAGATCTTGCGGCCGTTAAATCGCATACGCATACCGCTGTCGCAGACGCGGATGCTGCCGCTGGTCTCTGTATAGGAGCCAATACCGGCAATGCAGTTTCCGGCACCACCGATCTCCACACCGCTGTCCCGGATCACAATGTCCTGCCTGCCATGCAGCGCACCGATCATGGTACCGTTCGAGATCCTGGCCTGGATCTTCAAATTACATTTCAGGATCCGTATACTCACATCACCTTCAAAACTGCCGATCGCAATCCCATCCATACCGGACAGGCTGATGTCGATCTTACCGGACTGGATACTGATCCCTTCCAGACTACGGCTTCTTCCGCCACCAATGGCCATACAGTGATTGCCTTCCGGCCGCAGGATCAGATTACCGTTCATCGCGCAGACAATGGTACCGAACACGCTGTTATAACCGGCGCCGATGCAGAATGCATCCGACAGGGCCGGCACAATGGCCAGGGTGCCTTCGCCTTCGATCCGCAGGCTGCTGTCTTCCGGCACATGGATGCCGTTGCCGTCAAATTCGTTGTGCCCTTCCACATTCAGGATCAGCGATGCCCCATGTCCCACCTCGATACACGGCAGAGAATCCATATCTCCGATATTGACATTTTTGATCGTGAGGCGGCACTCGCATCCGTCTTTGATCTTGATGCCGATGCCCGCCGTATAATCCGGATTTCCATGAATCGTGAGCTCAGGCTGCGAGATCACGATACCGGTATAATGTTCCATCGCCAGCTGCATTAAAAACAGTTCCTTTTCACGACTGACGATATAGATCTTTTTCTTTAACTCATGCCCGCCTTCCACATTGGCGCGCACAATCTCGTCCCGCACGGAAGCCGCAATGCTTCCCGCCAGCACAAAGGCCGGTTTTGCGGTATAGTATCCCTGCACCAGGTCAATGCCCATACGGATGACCGCGGACAGCTCGTACATATTCTCCACGCCTTCTGCCAGTGCCTGGAAACCGTTATCATGGGCAAACTCGATAATGGTCTTGACAAAGTGCTGCTTCTTGGGATCCTCATGCACATTCTCGATCAGGGAACGGTCGATCTTCACATAGTTCGGCAAGCATTTCAACAGGTTGCTCATATTGGAATAGCCGTTGCCGAAATCGTCCACTGCCACTTCAAAACGGCACTCCGTACTCCGCCGCTTCAGCTCACTGAAATTGCCTTCCTCAAACTCCGTCTCTTCCGTCACTTCCACTACCAGGTGATCATAGAGATGACCGTACTTCCGGCGCAGCATCATATAATCCGTCTCATTCAGATAATGTCCCGGAATGCTGTTAATGAAGATCTTGCGTGTACCAAGCTCCGAAACAAACTGGTCCATCTGCTTTAATACATTCCCAAAAGTCGCCAGCTCGATATCGTAGAGCCGGTTATCCATAGTCGCGTATTTCAGGATCGTGAGTGGCGAGAGATTCGGCTCCAGCCTCGTACGCATCAGCGCCTCATACGCCACGATCTCACCGGTCTTGGCCGAAACGATGGGCTGATAAGCATAACGGAATTCATTTTCATTCAGCAGTTTCAGTACTGCTTCATGCTCTTCCTTCTTCTCCTCTTCCGGATTGATGATGTGCTTTGCGCGTCTGCTGCCCCGACTCTCCTTTAAGGTACGCTTTTTGGCAAAAGATTCGTCCAGCACTTCCTCCACGCTGTTTTTCTCATCCGGATGCACGATCATACCGCTGACATTAGCCTCCAGCGTATACTCTTTTCCCGAAATGCGGTTATAGATCACCAGACGCCCGTTCAACATGGTACTGAAGTTTTCGATCACATCTTCCCACTCATTCTGCGGCACTGCCATGATAAACTCATCCGCTCCGATCCTGCCGACCGTAGCCCCTTCCGGCATACTGTCCTTAATGATCTGGGACAGGGTCTGGATCGCGATATCGCCTTCCGCATGCCCGTACACATCATTGATATTGCCCAGGCGGTCCAGATCCACGCAGATGGTTGCCAGATCCACCCGGTCCAGACGGCAATCCGTCAGCATCCGGCCCAGATCTGCTTTAAAGCCACGCCCGTTGCGCAGGCCGGTCAGCATATCCGTCTCCTGCAGCTTGCGCATATTCTCGTTGATGTTGAATAGCTCATTATTGGCATACATCAAGCGTCGCTCCGCGATATAACGCCCGATGGTGGTATCCAGGATCACGCTGCACAGTTCCAGCACACAGGCCTCACCGTCCATCGCCTCCGCCACATGCACCAGATAGCCGAAATAGGCCTCCCGGCAGTGGATCGGGATCATAGTGATCACCTTATGCTCGGAAAAAACACGCTCCGCATCCGGGAACAGTTCATCCAATGTAAAAGAAAACCATCTTCTGGCTTTTTCACGCGTATCCGCAAGCAGATAAAAATTTTCATAAGGAAGCGGACCTCTGCCATTCGTGGCATACAGATCCTGCAGGAAAGAATCCCGCATACAGATAAAGGTATTCTTAGGAAGCAGCTCCTGAACGACTTCGGAGATCTCTTCCACATCGTTGCAACCCAGCAACTTATCCGTAAAGGAAAAGATGTTGCCGGCCATCTCGTGATAGCCATGCATCATTTCATACTGCCATGCCTTTTCCACCTCGGGATCATAGTCCGTCAGCGGTTCCGGATGCAGTTCCGAATAGGGGATCTTCAGCGCCACGCATTTCTGCTGCAGGCTGTTTAGGAAAAACTCATCCATAGCCGGACTGGTCACCACAAGCATCTCATCTACCGGTACCCGCCCTAAGAAATACATACAGTCAGCGCCACGGTCGGTTTCCTGGGAAAGTGCACGCTTTGCCATAGCGATCGGCAGCAGCACGACATAGTCGCCACGCGCATGAATCTTACGGATCTCACGGTCCGTCACCAAAAAACGGTCTCTGTCAAAAATACTGCCCACGCATAACGCAATGCTCTTCATAACATCCCCCAGAAACTCCCCCAATAACCATGTTATTCCAATTCAATAGTATACCACACCACACCTTATTATGCCATAGTCTTTTTGTCGTTTACAGAGGTAAGCTCCCCCTTCGTTTGCCCTTTTGCAGGCATCATCCACTGTGGCAAACCGGCGATCAAAAGCAGCCACACGCCGTTTTTGTTAAAGTAGGGCAGATACGCCTCTGCCAGGGAATAAAAGGTAAACGCCAGCACCAGCAGCATCCCCATCCGGTCATGTTCCCGGTACAGGCGGCGATATAGCCAGAACAACACCACCACATACAAGATCACAAAGATCAGCCCTTCGTGAAAGAAGGTATTCACAAATCCGATCTCCGTCGCCTGCTCCACCTCGCGATAACCGAAAAAGCGCATAGGTATCGTCTGAAAAGCTTCTCTGGCATGCGCCAGGCGTCCCGTGGTGACCGTGTTCATAACATCCCAATAGTTGTTTTCTTCGCCCATGGTATGCTCCGGATACGGAAATATCCCCAGCGTATAGATCAGCAGCAGCTCCGCCACCATCATCACATTGCCTGCGACATACGCGATCTTTTCCGCCTTTTCTGCCTTCCAAAACCGGAAATACAACGCCGCAGCAAAGATCACGGCAAAGCCCGCCATACCCATCTTGGATTCCACCAGAACAAAGGGCGCACCGGCGACTACCGCCAGCACCGCAAACATCCACCCCTTCATCCGATCCGCATACAGATACAACCCCATCACAAACAGCCGCATCCAGAAAAAAGAGAATCCGTTCGGATGGTAAAAGCCCATACTAACGCGTTTTTCCATCTCATGCCGGTAAAAGCCTTCCGTCACCAGGGAATTGTGCAGTCCCAGCGCCGCCAGCACAAAGGTAAGTCCGACGATCACCGCCGTACCATAGAAAAACAGCTGCACAACCTTTTTACGATTCTGTTCTCGTCCTGCCAGCAGGATCAGCGCCAGGCGCAGCACCAGCGCCGAATGCTGGAAATGATAGCACAGCAATCCATACGCTCCCAGCAGCCCGAGGATCCACCAGTCATGTTTGATCTCTTCCCGGCCCAGGACCGAGCACAAAATGGATACGCAGAAACATGCCATCCCCGCTACGATGATCACCGGCTCGTGATAGCCGCCAAAGGCAAAGCCGGAGGGCGATACCAGCAATTCACAAAATAATCCGATCCAAAAAAAGACCATCGCCGCTTTCTTTCGATTTTCTGTCAGGTGCTGAAACAATTTCCCGTATCCTTTCCCGCAAAACTTACTTCAAAAAACAGGCAGGGAGCCGAAACCACCCTGCCCGTTCATCCTTCATTTAAACACGTTTTATGAATTCTGCCACAACAGCACTACCCAGTAAGCCGACTTGCCGGAGTTGTAATATCCGACACCTACTTTATAGAAATGCTCGTTCAGCAGATTGGTACGATAGCCGTTATCATTCATCCAGTACTTCCAGATCTCTTCCGGTGTAGCCTGCCCCTGGCCATATACCTCGGTCAGTTTGTTGGCGTTTGCACCATCGATCACCGTGTAGTATTTCGATCCGTCCGGTCTCTCGTGAGACAGATAGGAAGCGATCTCTTTTGCACGCAGATCCGCTGCTGCCACCAGGCTGTCGCTCCACTGCATCTTATCTTCGATGCCGGCCTTTTTACGCTCACCGTTGATACGGTCATAGATATCGCGGATGAACGCATTCTTTACCGCGATCTGTGTGTCGGTCTGTGCCTGGGTGGTCGCCTGCTTCTGTTCCTGCTGTTTTGCCTGTGCCTGCGCCTGTACAAACTGTGCTTCCGCTGCCGCATTGCAGAAACGGCCTTCGCTCTTGCCCCAGTATTCATAGTGCCACTGCAATACGCGGGCATCATTACCAAAGGTAGCTGTTACATCCGGATATCTGGATGCATAATAGGTTGCGTCAAACGCCGTCGGATCTACAACCACGACGATATCCTGTGGTGCTGCCGGCGCGCGGCCTTCTTTCTGTCCGTAACGAACATAATGATCATACAATGCTTCCGGTTCCGTTCCCACCGTGATCACCACATCCGGATTCATCTGCGCGTAATAGTCCGGGTCAAATACCGATCCGTCCGGCAATGTCACCGGTGCAGCCTGCGCTTCCAGCGCACCTCCGAAAGTTAACCCAGCTGCGATGCTGGCCACGGCAATGGCCAATTTCATGTTTGCCATACTCCCATCCTCCCTTCAGGAAAATATATTTATACAATAGTATAATCATATCCGTCCGTAAAAACAAGACTGCATTTAGCGTTTTGCCCTGTTCTTCTTATACAATGACGCTCCCATGATCACAAGAGTCAGCGCCAGCGCCGCACTGATCACTGCCAGGATCGTCCGCGGTGTGATGCCTGCCTGCTCTGCTCCCGGAACTGCTTCACCTGCCATCGCCTGCACTTCCGTATTCTGTGCCGCACTGCCGACCGTCTCCAGCTGCACACCTTCCGACGCCTGCAGCGTCAGTTCCTCCACTCCGCTCTTCCCCGCCGGCGCCTGCAGATCTGCGCCTGCCACATCATGTTCCTGTTCCCACTGAAGGGCGGCTGCACGCATTTCATCCTGATATGCAAAGTGGATCGTCAATCTTTCGCTCTCGGTCTTCTGGTCATAGCCGTTATAGACCCGCGCCACAAACTGTGTATCCACTTCTCTGGGCAGTACCACGGAAAAGGTCACACTTCCGGTATTCTGCGTCTTATACAGCTCATACCCCGGCCAGACACTCAGGTTCCAGAAAGTCGCGCCGCCATCCAGACTATAGTCGTAATACTGCAGTGCTTCTTCGCTGTCTTCCGCCTCCAGTTTAAAGGTCACCTCGCCGGTCTCTTCATTCTGCGATACAATGCTGAGCTCGCATTGTTCCGGCACCGTACTGACATTCAGCGGAAAGATCACCACATCATACGGATTCACCTGCACCAGTTGTGTCGCACTGTAATCCACGCCCAGCACCGTACTCTTCAAGCCGTAATACTGCGCCACTGCCGTTGCGTCAGCCACACCAAAGGCGCGCATCTTTTCTTCCGTATCCGCAAAAGTCAGGTCGCTCGCAACATCCAGATGGCAATGTTCCAGGATCACCGCCGGGATTCCCAGTGCCGCAGACTCACGGATCACACCATAATAATCGCCCTTCTGCCCCACTCTGGATTTGATCCCGCGCAGGTGCAGTCCCATTCCCCGCATCTGCTCGATCCACAATCGTCCGAACTGGTACATCGGTGCATTCAGCGGTGCCTCCGAAGGGATCCAAAGCTCCGCACCAAAGATCTCGTGCTCCAGCGACGCATTATAATGGATACTACACAGCATATCCGCATTAACACTTGCTGCAAACTCCGCACGCTCTTTCAGCGACATATCCACATCTTCCGTACGCGTCAGATATACCTGCACACCCTCGTACTTGGAAAGTTCCTCATACATGGCCAGTGCCGTCACCATCGTACGATACTTCTCAAAGGTGGCGGTACTCTCATCGCCGTTATTTTCCCCGCCGTGTCCCGGATCGATCACCACCACCCGTACGCCCACGGTATCCGCTGCCCCGCTGGTCGCACTGACAGACAACGGGCATACAGCTATGAACAATACCATAGCGATCATCGCGGTCAAAACAGATCTGATTCTTCTTTTCTTTAACAATTGCATGGATATCTCCGTTATTTTCCGATTGGTTTACATAGTTATTTTGATTATACCGCATTTTTCTGTTTTGTAAATCCATATAAAAAACCCCGAAGCCATATGGCTTCGGGGTTGGATAAAAACTGATTATCTCTTGGAGAACTGAGGAGCACGACGTGCTGCCTTCAAACCGTACTTCTTACGTTCTTTCATTCTCGGATCTCTGGTGAGATATCCGGCTTTCTTCAGAACCGGTCTGTTCTCAGCGTCTGCCTGAACCAGTGCTCTTGCCAGGCCGTGACGAACAGCGCCTGCCTGTCCGGTATAACCGCCGCCCTTAACGGTAACGATCACATCATACTTGCCTTCTGCTTCCAGAGCGGTAAGCGGCTGACGAACGATCACCTTCAGGGTCTCGATACCAAAATACTCATCGATATCACGCTTGTTGATGGTGATGTTGCCCTTGCCCGGTACCAGGAATACACGTGCTACAGACTTCTTTCTTCTGCCTGTTCCGTAATATTTTTCTGTTGCTTTCTTTGCCATCTCTTATCTCCTCCTCAGAACTTCAGCTCTTCCGGCTGCTGAGCTGCATGCTTGTGCTCCGGTCCTGCGTATACAAACAGCTTACGATACATATCTCTTCCAAGGGGTCCCTTCGGGAGCATACCCTTTACTGCCAGCTCGATCACTTCTTCCGGCTTCTTAGCAAGCTTCTCACGAAGAGTAGCTTCCTTCATACCGCCTACATAATCAGAGTGCTTGTAGTAAACTTTCTGATCCAGCTTCTTGCCGGTTACTTTGATCTTCTCAGCGTTGATCACGATCACATAATCACCGGTATCCACATGCGGTGTAAATTCCGGCTTGTTCTTTCCGCGCAGCACCTTTGCAACCTCAGATGCCAGACGGCCCAATGTTAAACCGTTTGCATCAACAACATACCATTTACGGTTGATGCTGTCCGGTGTAGCCATGTAAGTCTTCATTCCTGTTTCCTCCAAATTTTTGTTCCATCGTCCCGTTCGTTCCGTACCGGCATTTTGTATGTGATGTCCGGGCACATACAGCGCTTTCCGAAAAACATATGCGGTCTCCCGCCGGGATCTTTACTCTCTGCGGCACCAGCACCGGCTACGATCCGATACTGTATCGGGGCACAATGCTCCCTTCGCCACGGAAATTTATTATAGTACACGCATCCAAGCGTGTCAACTACATTTTTTACAGAAACCGGTATTCCGCAAGTACCAATCCCTGCGGTGGTGCCGTCGGTCCTGCCTGGTGCCGTTCCTGTGCCTCCAGGATCCTTGCCACATCTTCTGCCGTCATCCGTCCGCGTCCCGCTTCCATCCGGGTGCCTGCGATGATGCGGACCATATTATAGAGAAAACCGTTACCGGAAACACGGATCACGATCTCGCGTGCCGCTCCCGCCACAGAGCCGCTCAGGGCTTTTTCCTCTACGTCGATCCCGTAGATTGTCCGCACGTGGTCCTCTGCCTGCGCATACAGGCTGCAAAAAGAGGTAAAATCATGCTCTCCGATAAGGGGCACTGCTGCCGCACGCATCTTTTCCACATCCATCGGGACATAGGTCCAGTAGTGATACAGGCGGTACTGCGGGATCTGAAACGGCGCATTCAGGATACGGTATTCGTAGGTCTTTACACTGTCACAATGCCTGGGATGAAAATCTTCCGCCACTTCCGCCCCGCTCATGATACGGATATCGTCGGGGAGTCTGCGGTTTAAGGCATAGGGCATCTTCTCCGCCGGGATCCGCGCCTGCGTATCAAAGACTGCCACATTATCCATGGCATGCACCCCGGCATCGGTTCGCGATCCGCCGCACACTGCGATCTCTTCGCCCAGCAGCTCGGACAATGCGTCATTCAGCACTTCCTCAATGGTGATCCCGTTATTCTGTTTCTGCCAGCCATGATAGCCGGTGCCGTCATACGCTACCCGCAGCATAATGCGTCTGCTTGTTCTCTCTTCCAAATCGCTCACCTTACTCCTATCCAATCCAACACTTCCGTGGAATACTTCCCGGTCACGATCACGCCTGCCAGATACAGCAGCAGGATCATATACGCTGCATAATCCCTTCCCGTATATCTCAGCGGTTTCATCTGCGTACGCCCCTCACCGCCGTGATAGCAGCGTGCCTCCATGGCCATCGCCAGATCGTTGGCCCGCCGGAATGCCGAGATAAAGAGCGGCACCAGCACCGGGATCAGGCTCTTCGCTTTTTTCACCAGATTTCCGCTTTCAAAATCAGCGCCCCTGGCCATCTGCGCTTTCATGATCTTGTCCGTCTCATCCAGAAGGATCGGGATAAAGCGCAGTGCGATGGACATCATCATCGCGATCTCGTGCACCGGCACCCGGATCAGCTTCAGCGGTCTCATCACCGATTCCATGGCATTGGTCAGCCGGGTCGGCGTGGTCGTGAGCGTCATCACATTCGATCCCAGGATCAGCAGGATCAGGCGTGCCCCCATCAGCAGGGACTGCTTCAGACCTTCTTTGGTGATCTCTATCTTCCAGATGGTGGCGATCACTTCCCCTTTGACAAAGATCATATTCATCAGCACCGTAAAGAGCAATAGGAACAGCACCGGTTTCAGGCCCTTTACCATATACCCGAAAGGGACTTTGGACGAAAAGATCACGATCATCAGGAAAAGCGTCGCCGGCACATAGACCAGCGGCGTTGCAAACAAAAACAGCGACACCAGATAGATCAGCGTTCCCACCAGTTTGGTCCGCGGATCCAAGCGGTGCAGCACTGAGTCTGCGCTATAATATTGTCCGATGGTGATATCGCGTAACAATAGCGTTTATCCTTTCCAATGCAACGCTTCCAGTATCGTGTTCCTGGCTTCTGCCAGCGTGATCCCGGTAGTGTCTACATCAAGTCCTGCAGACTTTAAATCCTGCAAAATATAAGTCACCTGTGGCGCGGACAGTCCGATGGCTTCCAGTTCTTTTGCGTGCGCAAAAACAACTTTCGGCGTATCGTCATACAGGATCTTCCCCTTGTCCATCACGATGATGCGGTCCACATACTCCGCCACATCTTCCATGGAATGGGACACCAGCACAATGGAGATGCCCTCTGTCTCCCGAAGGTCCATGATCATCGACAGCAGCTCATCCCTGCCTTTGGGATCCAGTCCTGCCGTCGGTTCGTCCAATACCAGGATCTCCGGCTGCATGGCCAGTACGGATGCGATCGCCACCCGCCTCTTCTGTCCGCCGGACAGATCGAAAGGCGACTGATCCAGGCATTCCTCTGTAAGGCCCACACGCGCGATCGCCGCATAGGCTCTCTGCTCCACCTCTTTGATGTCCAGCCCCATATTATTCGGGCCAAAACACACTTCTTTAAAGACCGTCTCTTCAAACAACTGGTGCTCCGGATACTGAAAAACCAGCCCCACCTTGCCGCGCAATGCTTTACGGTCATAACTTTTCTCAAATACATCAGCGCCGTCATAATAGATCGTGCCGCCGTCCGGTCTGAGCAATGCATTCAGATGCTGCACCAGCGTGGATTTGCCCGAGCCCGTGTGCCCGATCAGTCCGAGAAACTCTCCGGGATGTATGACAAAACTCACATCATCCAGCGCGCGCACGGTCTGATTGGTGCCCTTATTATATTCATAGACCAGATGGTCCGCGATCAGCTTCATGTTCTCCATCATCTTATTGCCCCATCATCCGGATCTTCTTCAGTGCTTCCGTCAGTTCTTCCCTGGTCAGTATCCCGTCCGGCAGCGGTACCCCAGCGCGTTTCAGTTCATAAGCAAGCTCCGTCACCTGGGGCACATCCAGACGCAGCTCTCTCAGCTCCGATACCCGTGAGAAGATCTCCTTTGGTGTCCCGCTCATAGCCACCTTGCCCTTATCCATCACAAATACGCGGTCGGCATAGATCACTTCTTCCATATAATGTGTGATCAGGATCATCGTGATCTTTTCCACATCGTTGAGCGCCCGCACCGCGCGGATCACCTCCCTGCGGCCCATGGGATCCAGCATCGCCGTCGGCTCATCCAAAATGATGCACTTGGGATGCATCGCGATCACCGATGCGATCGAGACTCTCTGTTTCTGTCCGCCGGAGAGCTTGTTCGGCGAATAACTGCGGTACTCATACATTCCCACCGCTTTCAGGCTTTCTTCCACGCGCTCCCAGATTTCTTTGGTCGGCACGCCCATATTCTCCGGTCCGAAGCCCACATCCTCTTCCACGATCTGTCCGATGATCTGGTTATCCGGATTCTGGAAGACCATTCCCGCCGTCTGACGGATCTTAAGCAGCGCATCTTCGTCCTTCGTATCCATCCCGTCTACGACCACACTGCCTTCCGAAGGATACAGGATGGCATTGATATGCTTCGCCAGTGTGGATTTGCCCGAGCCGTTATGTCCGAGGATCGCAATGAATTCTCCCGGCTCCACCGCCAGGCTCACTCCGTCCACAGCGGTCGTAATGCCTTCCACATTATTCTCTTCATCCCGCCGGATATATTCGTATGTGACTTTATTGATATGGATGATACCCATTCGTCCTTAATCCTTTTTATTCTTGGATAAAAACAGCGCGGACAATCCGAGCGCCGCCAATACTGCACTGACAGCCGCCAATCCCGCAGGGAGTACGGATGCATTCTCCTCCGGTTCTTCTGCGTTTTCCTCTATCACTTCTGCGACGGCCGGTTCGTTTGTCTTCTGCGGTTCCGCCACGGTCGGTTCTTCATTCTTTACTTCTTCAGCTTTTTCCTCTGCTACCTTCACCGGTCTGCCCAGCGCATACATTGCATAGACCAGCAGAACCATCGCCAGGCTGCTGAGTATCATCAGACTATACCACAGGATATGCTTATCGCCGTAGCGCTGCACCAGATACTCCAGGTAACCGGTGGCTCCCATGGACAAGAGCATTGCCACCCACCACGGGATCACATACCAAACAAAACCCCGTTTTTTTAACATCTTTACACAAAAAACGATGGCCAGTGTCAGGATGGACAGTCCGGCAAAGATCTGCAGCACACTGACAAAACCGTTAAACGGGAAATATCCTGCATCATATCGGGTACTGTCCAGGATAAAACCGGACGCGGAATACAAAAGCAGAAACAATGCCGCTGTGCATCCCTTTTCCTCCCTGCGCGCGGTATAAAACTCCATACAGAGTTTCATAATGCCCAGAAGCACCAAAAAACTGATAAAAAATGTAGCGAAACGGTATTCCACACCCCCCTGTGGCGTCAACATGGGCGCCGCAAACGGCAGATGGCAAAAGACCGGTGTACTTACCACTACCTTCCCCCGACAGCGGATATCAAACAGACACATCAGCTCCGCCAGCCCCATCCCCAGGGCCACACCGGGCGCGAGCGCGTCCAGCATCGCCGGCAGGCTCTTATTCAGCCGCACCAGCCGAACCAGCGCCGCCGCCAACAGCACACCGGGTAGTATTCCAAGCATCGCAAAACCGTCCGGCGACACATCCCGCATAGCTGCCGTAAAATCGTTATACTGCTCCCGGTTGCAATACCAGTACAGCATACGGCAAAAAAAGAGTGAAAACACGGTTGCAAAAGGCGCAAAGATCCACATCCCGATACGCCCGCCTTTTTGCGTTGCATACAGGGAATAGCTCAGGAAAAAAGCTGCCAGCACTGACAATACCAGCACGATGCTCTTCCACGGGATCTCAGTTGTACCTGCGATGACGGAGATCGGTTCCATCACTCATTCTCCTCTTCCGGCAGTGCCGTTCCGAAATAGATAATATCACTCACCATACGCTCATTTCCGTAATCGATCGCGTTGAACACCCGGTTCTGGATGACCATTTCCGCCGTCTGCCCGCCATCCAGCGCATAAGCATTTTCACAGCCTTTGCCCTGCATGATCTTTGCTTCCTCTGCCAGCGTTGCACCGCGGGAACCGTATCCGTAGTTCAGATTCATCAGCAGATAATGACACGATCCGCTCTGTCCCAGGGCTGCGCGGGAATAGTACTGCATCCCCTGCCCCAGCAGATAATCCCTTGCGAAACTGTGCAGCTCGCCGTTTGACACCAGCACCGGTCCGAAGGTCAGCGTAAAGAGCACATCATTTTGCTCGATATAAGCTCTGGCATCCGCCTCAGTAGGCAGATCTCCGGCATAGGTAAACAGCATATCTCCTGCTGTATTGATATGACAGCACTCCAGCTTCTGCGGCCGGAAACGGTACAATTCTCTCTGATATACCGTGATACCCTCGGAACGGTACTTATAATAATCTCCATTCATTGCGATCACGGCATTACTCTCTCTTGCCAGCTGGGACGCTGTCTTTTGGATTCCAGATCCATAGGTATCCGCCGCCAGTTTCCGGCGAAACTGCGAAGGATCCGCAATAAATACTTCCGCAAACGCGCAGTATTTGCCCTGATACAGTTCCTTCCATGCTACGACAAAGATCGTCTCATCCACATAATAACGGAACTCTTTTCCTTTAAAGTTCGCCGTCTCATCAAAGAACAGTGTCCTGCCTTCGGTCAGTTTTGATGATGCATAAAGCGCCTTGATCTCTTCGATATCCGCGGTCGCGCCAAACTTCTCCGCATTCGGTGCCGGTGCCAGCAATGCCTCTTCTGCGATGGTATATCTCTTGGGAATATATGTGATCTCTGCCAGTGCCTCGCTTTTCAGGTTATTGGCAAAAGTATCCGGCGTTGTGATCCCCCCGGAAAAAGCTGTCACCATCTGCTCATCCGGTTTGGTCAGCCAGTGTCCGTTTTCATAAGTCAGCTGCAGGGGTAATTCTACCGTAGTATAATATTTTTTTACATCGGAAAGTGTACTGCGTACTGCCTTGCGATAGGCTTCTTCCATCCACTCCGTGCGGTAATTATCTTCCTCGTCGTAAATTTCTGCATTGCTATGATTCGCTACATAATCTGCAATGTTTTCCTCTGCTCTGCTTTTCACCGGCTGTATCAGCTGCTTCAGATCCAGATAGGTGACGGACAGCATTTGCCGGGCGTGTCTGCCTTCCGTCTGCATCTCGCCCACAGCCTGCACGGAAAAACTGCTGCGGAGAGCATCATAGATAAGCTTCTCCGTCTCGTTCTCCCCCTGCGGGATCATCGCCATCAGCGAAGTGCCTGCTGTCTGCTCTTCCTGCGCCATACAATCCTGCACAAAACGGATCGCTACGCTTTCCGGATCTTCCTCCGGCAGAAAGACGATCGTACCGGCAGAAGAAGCCATTACACAGAAAAAAAGCACCAGCCCCGCACAAAGAGCAGCCAGCGTTCCCCAGAAGAATTCCATCTTTTTTCGGATTGCCTGCCGGATCACTCCAAAGAGCACAATAGCGAAAGCCACCGCCAGCGCGCTCATCAATAAAAGATGCAAGTAATCCATCTTTCCGAACTGGGCTATGATATTGTGTATTCCGTTTTCTATGATACGGAAAAAAAGTTCAAATCCGGACATCACTATCTATGTCTATTCCTATCATCAGGCTTTCTGAATCCTGATGAATCCATTCTTTATCAAAAAACGGCTGTATCGAATGACACAGCCGTTCTACATTACCTCTTACCTTGAAAACTTATACCAGCTCAAGGATTACCATCATCGCAGCATCACCCTTACGCGGTCCAACCTTTACGATACGAGTGAAACCACCTTTGCGGTTTACATACTTCGGTGCGATCTCATCAAACATCTTGCCGCACAGGTCAACCTTCTTGGTGTTGCGCTTCTTGCCTGCCTTCTCGTTCGGTACTTCAGTTACATCGTACAGAACCTTCAGCATCTGGCGACGAGCATGCAGTCTGGAAGGAAGATCTTTCTTGATCTCTTTCTCTACTTCGTCAAATACGGTTACTTTCTTACCGTCTTTTTCTTCTTTTACACGCTTGCCATCCTTGTCCTTCTGAGGAACCTTTACCTTAACGGTAGTGGTCTCGAAGTTATCTTTCTCCTTGATTGCCAGAGCGATCAGCTTTTCTGCGATCTTCTTTACTTCCTTAGCACGAGCCTCGGTAGTAGTGATACGGCCGTTCAGAATCAGCATCGTTACCTGATTTCTCAGCAGCGCTTTACGCTGGCTGGAAGTCTTACCTAATTTTCTGTATTCTGCCATAGTATTTATCTCCCTTTCTTTTAACCCGGCATCACACGCTCTTTGGTCTTATTGTGATGCGGGAGCTTCAACACTTCCGCGCTCTTTGGACTTACCGGTCGTGCGTTACTGTTCTTTAAAAATTACTCTTCGCTGTCTCTTAAGTGGAGTCCCAGTTCTTTCAGTTTCTCCAGTACTTCGTCCAGAGACTTCTTGCCCAGGTTACGTACCTTCATCATCTCATCCGGTGTCTTGTTGGTCAACTCTTCCACCGTATTGATGCCTGCACGCTTCAGGCAGTTATAAGAACGAACGGACAACTCCAGCTCATCAATGTTCAGCGTCAGTGTCTGCTTCTGCTGATCCACATTCTGGTCTGCGAGCACACGTGCTGTCTGGCCCTTTGCAGAGAGATTGATGAAGAGTTTCAGATGCTCACTCAGTACCTTTGCAGCAAGGATCACTGCCTCGTCCGGTGAAAGAGAACCATTTGTGTAAACATCCAAAGTCAGCTTATCGTAGTCAGTGATCTGACCTACACGGGTATTCTCCACGGTCATATTCACACGCTCTACCGGAGTGTAGATCGAGTCGATCGCAATGCTTCCGATCGGGCAGTCATCACGCTTATTCTTATCAGCGCTGACATAACCACGTCCCTTGGTCACAAGCAGATCCATCACCAGTCTGGTATCTTTGGAACCGCTCAGAGTTGCGATCACCTGGTCCCCATTGATCACGGATACTTCCGGATCTTCAAACTGGATATCAGAAGCCTTTACAACACCGTTGCCTTCAAAATCAATGTGCGCTTTCTTCGGCTCATCGCTATCACTGTTGTCACGAATTGCCAAAGACTTGATGTTCATGATGATCTCAGGAACATCTTCTTTTACGCCTTCAATCGACGAAAACTCATGCAACACGCCATCAATCTTGATCTGGCTTACTGCTGCACCGGGTAAAGATGCCAGCATAATTCTTCTCAAAGAATTACCCAGTGTGATACCATAACCTCTCTCCAAAGGCTCTACCACAAATTTGCCGTACTTCTTATCCTCGGAGATCTCCACAATTTCAATATTGGGGCTATCAAAGTCGAATTCTAACATGTAGCTCTTCTCCTTTTTTTGATGGAAGTTGTGCTCCTACTTGTTACTCATCTGTAAACGGATATCTCACCGTTCACAGATGGATTACAATATGCTGCTTTATGCAGCCAATCCTCTTACGGATTATTTGGAATACAACTCGACGATCAGCATCTCGTTTACAGGTACATCGATTGCTTCACGAGTAGGAAGCTCCTTAACAGTACCCTTCTTTGCTTCATAATCTACTTCCAGCCATCCCGGAACGATACGGCCTTCTGTCACTTCAATGATATCCTTGAAACGCTGCAGTCCCTTTGCCTTCTCGGTCAGTTCGATCACATCGCCAGCCTTGATCTGATAAGAAGGAATGTTGATCTTCTTACCGTTTACCAGTACATGCTTGTGACCTACTACCTGACGAGCCTCCTTACGGGTACGAGCAAAGCCCATACGGAAGATCACGCTATCCAGGCGGCTCTCCAGAAGGATCATCAGGTTCTCACCGGTCATACCCTTCATACGGTCAGCCTTTGCATAGTAGTTACGGAAAGGCTTCTCCAGAACGCCATAGATAAACTTCGCTTTCTGCTTCTCTTTCAGCTGCAAACCATACTCGCTGACTTTCTTGCCTGCGCCTCTGGTAGCACGGATGGATTCGTTTACATGACGATCCAGTCTCTTGTTGATATTTTTCTTGCGGCCATCAACCTCGCTCTTCCACTCTTTTGTGTGAGTATACTTCTCAACACCCAGGAAGGAAGGATCAATGCCCAGTGCTCTACATCTTTTCAGTACAGGTACTCTGTTAACTGCCATTGTTATTTATCCTCCAACTAAATGACCTAATGATTATACACGACGACGCTTCGGCGGGCGGCAACCATTGTGCGGAACGGGTGTTACGTCACGGATGCTTGTTACCTCAAGACCATTTGCGTTCAATGCACGGATCGCTGCTTCACGACCTGAGCCCGGGCCCTTTACAAATACATCTACTGTCTTAAGCCCATGCACAAGCGCTGCCTTTGTAGCGGTTTCAGCTGCCATCTGTGCTGCATAAGGAGTAGATTTCTTTGAACCGCGGAAGCCCAGACCACCTGCAGATGCCCAGGAAAGAGCATTGCCTTCGTTGTCCGTCAACGTTACGATCGTATTGTTGAAGGATGCCTGAATGTGTGCCTGTCCATGTTCAACGTTTTTCTTGACACGCTTTTTTGTTGCTTTTTTAGCTGCCGGAGCTGCTTTCTTTGCTGCCATAAAACTAACCTACTTTCTTTAATATACTAATATGAATAGTTACCTGTGTGTTAAATGAATTACTTCTTCTTACCTGCAACCGTCTTCTTCGGTCCCTTACGGGTACGAGCGTTGGTCTTGGTCTTCTGACCACGAACCGGCAGGCCTTTACGATGACGGATACCTCTGTAGCAGCCGATTTCCTGAAGTCTCTTGATGTTCAGAGCGATTTCACGGCGAAGATCACCTTCTACCATGTAATTGCCATCGATCACTTCACTGATCGCCTTAACCTCGTCGTCCGTCAGATCACGGCAACGGGTATCCGGATTTACCTTTGCTGCTTCCAGAATCTTGTTTGCACTTACACGACCGATACCATAGATATAGGTAAGGCCGATCTCGACACGTTTGTCTCTGGGTAAGTCAATACCAGCAATACGAGCCATTTTTTCGTTTCCTCCAATTTCTTTGCTTTTGTTAACAGTTACTAATTGACTGGGGTGTTATACACCCGACCGGTCTCCCGGTCTTGCCTCAATACGGATAGGGAATGTATCCATACAGAGTATCAATCGTAAATGCCCGGTGAAGCTACACCTCAAGGGTTGCCCCTAACTGCATTTATCGATTTTGGCACAACATTTGACGGAATGTCTGCCACAGCCGCTCTTGTTCACAACGCCCTATAATTAACCCTGACGCTGTTTGTGCTTAGGATTCTCACAAATGATCATGATTCTCCCTTTTCTTTTGATGACCTTGCATTTTTCGCAGATCGGTTTTACAGATGATCTTACTTTCATGGCAATCCTCCTTTCCTACCGTTAAGTACGCCATATAGAGAGCATACTACACCCTCTGACAAAAGACCATTGTCGATTATATCACGCTGCAAATTTCTTTGCAAGCATTTTTTTATCGATTTTGGATCTAATGTTTCTGAATAAATGTATCTAAATAAATGAATCTGTCTTTGTTCCTTATTTATCTCTCCAAACGATACGGCCCTTGGAAAGATCATAGGGAGAAAGCTCCATCGTCACTTTATCTCCCGGAAGGATCTTGATGAAATTCTGGCGCAGCTTACCGCTGATATGAGCCAGGATCTCGTGTCCGTTTTCCAACTGCACCTTAAACATTGTGTTCGGCAGTTTTTCTGTTACTGTGCCTTCGATTTCGATGACATCCGCTTTTGACATGTAATACTCTCCCTTTCCAAATTGCGGATCAGTTTCCTGATCTCTTCCTCCCGTACCTGTTCTCCGGCTTGCATTTTTTTTTGTATCGTACGATCATACTCACATTCTGCCGGCTGCAGGTGTTTTTGGTTCTTCTTTTTTGGCGAAACTATGGTGCGTTCCTTTCCGTTCGCTACATAACAAATGTTTCTTTCTGTGCCCACGACAATGTAATATTCTCCACGATCGTGTCCGGCTGCGGAGCGCACCAGCGTTCCGATCATTTCTTTTTCTGTCATAATCACTTATTTCAGATCAAACTCAGTATTTCCGGTTCGCCATCCGTGATCAGAATGGAATTTTCGTAATGTGCCGAAGGTGATCCGTCACATGCTACCACCGTCCAGTCATCATCCAGCCATTCCACATCACCGCGTCCCATATTGATCATCGGCTCAATTGCCAGTGTCATTCCTGCGCGAAGGACCGGTCCACGCTTACCCTGTCGGAAGTTCGGAATCTGCGGTTCCTCATGCAGACTGGAACCTACACCATGTCCCACCAGATCTCTTACGATACCATAACCGAACTGCGAAATATAATCATCTATGGCATTGGAAATATCAAACAGATGATTTCCGGCCTTTGCCATCTTAATCCCTTCAAAAAAGCTGTTTCTGGTCTCATCGATCAGTTTCTGCTTTTCCGCTGAGATCGTTCCCACGCCATAGGTTCTGGCAGCATCGGAATGATAGCCTTTATAGATCAGTCCCGCATCGATGGATACGATATCACCTTCGTGCAGGATCTTATCCTTTCTGGGGATACCGTGTACCACTTCCTCATTCACAGAGATGCACAGTGCTGCCGGATATCCTTCGTAATTAAGAAAGCTCAGTCCGCATCCGCAGTCTTTTGCATATCGTCTTGCTTCCATATCGATATCCCAGGTGGACATCCCCGGCTTAACCATTTTTTCAAGTTCCAGATGCATGATTGCCAGCAGTCGGTTCGACTCGCGCATCAATTCAATTTCCCGTTCTGATTTGATAGAGATTGACACTTTTAACGCCTCTTTTCTTAAATATATAAAATAGTTGTATGTATTTCACACGCATCACCGCCGGGAATCGGGATACGTCTTTGTTATGATCAACCTAAGATCACTTTGATCGCAGCAAATACCTCTGCAGAATCTACGGTACCATCAACCGTCTTCAGTACACCCTTGTTGGTATAGAAATCGATCAACGGCTGGGTCTGAGCATGATAGATATTCAGACGATTCTTTACGGTTTCTTCTTTATCGTCATCACGAAGGATCAGTTCCGCACCGCACTTATCACAGATGCCTTCCTTCTTCGGCGGAATATGTACGATATGATAGGTAGCGCCACAGCTCACGCAGGCACGTCTTCCGGACATACGACGAATGATGTTTTCATCCGGTACATCTACATTGATCGCATAATCGATCGCATCACCCAGTTTCGTCAGTTCTGCGTCCAGTACCTCCGCCTGAGGGATCGTACGCGGAAAACCATCCAGAACATATCCGTTCTTGCAATCTTCCTGCGCCACACGGTCCAAAAGGATCCGTACCGTCAGCTCATCCGGAACCAGTTCACCTTTATCCATATAAGTCTTGGCTTCTTTTCCAAGTTCTGTTCCGTTCTTGATATTCATACGAAAGATATCGCCTGTAGATACATGCGGAATCCCATACTGTTCTGCGATCATCTTTGCCTGTGTTCCTTTGCCCGCCCCCGGTGCTCCTAACATAACAATTTTCATATCCTTCTCCTTGTCATTTATGACTATAAACAATGTTTCTTACGAAAGAACACTACACCGGCTTATCCAAACCGATGTAGTGATCTGTTTAAAACTTCTTATGAATTCAGGAAACCCTTGTAGTTACGCTCAACCATCATGGTCTCTACCTGACGCATCGAATCCAAAACTACGCTGACGATAATGATCAGGCTGGTGCCGGCAAATGTTACACTTGCACCAAACAAACCGTTAAACACGATGGGGATCGTTACTACGATAAACAATCCAACTGCACCGATAAATATGATGTACTGCAGAATATTATTCAGATATTCTGTGGTCGGCTTGCCGGGACGCACACCCGGAATAAAACCACCACGCTTCTTCAGATTATCTGAGATCAGTACCGGGTTAAATGTGATCGCTGTATAGAAATAAGCGAAAAAGATAACCAGTACAACATAAAGCAGCAAACCTAATGTATAGATCGGTGTTTCACGATTAAACCAATAACTCGACTGCAAAGCCTTCATAATGTGAGACCATACCCCGGTTCCGGGATCCAGCCCAAACATACTGAAGATGATCACCGGAAACTGCATCAGAGAAGATGCAAAGATGACCGGCATTACACCCGAAGTGTTGATACGCAGCGGAATGTTGTTTGTGTTGCCCATTGCCGCAATACGGCTTCCATTACTGCGTCCGTTATAATGCACCGGAATCTTTCTCACACCGGCATTCAGCAATACGGTCAAAACTACCGTGATCAGAATGACTGCGATGATAATGATACCGGAAAGGATCGCACGTCCTACATTACTTGCACTTGCCACAAACTGATTATACAGTCCGGAAATATCACTCGGTATTCTCGAAGCGATATTATATACAAGGATAATGGAAGAACCGTTACCAATACCTTTTTCGGTGATCTGTTCGCCCAGCCACATTACAAACGCTGCACCGGCAGTCAATGCCAACGCAACCGTTGCGTAATTTATGAAGTTACGATTCTGGGGATCCAAAAGACCCTTCTGTCCAAAACCGACTGCCATACCGATTGCTTCAAACAACGCCAATGCTACAGTTGCATAACGGGTAGCCTCGTTCAACTTCTTATGTCCGTCCTCTTCACGGCTCATTTCTTCCAGTTTCGGAATCGAGAGCGTAAGCATCTGGATAATGATCGACGCCATAATGTACGGCGTGATACCAAGTGCAAAGACTGACATACTCGTAAAGGAACCGCCGGTAAATGCGTCAAAGAAACTGAACGCATCGCCGGTCTGCTGTGCAAACCAGTCAGCAAAGTAATTCCGGTTTACACCGGGTACCGGCAACTGGCTGCCGAGACGGATGATCAAAAGTGCGACCAATGTGTACAGCAGTCTTTTACGGACATCCTTAATCTTAAATGCATTAACTATAGTCCGGAACATAGAATTCCTCCATAGCGGCTTGAAGCAGTCTTATTCAGACTGCCTCGATGCTGCCGCCGGCTGCTTCGATTTTTTCTTTTGCGGTTGCGCTGAAAGCATCTACTTTCACAGTCAGCTTCTTTGTGATCTCGCCGTTGCCAAGAATCTTTACACCATCACGGCTGTTCTTGATGATGCCTTTTTCGATCAGGCTTTCTACCGTAACGGTATCACCGTTCTCAAATACATCCAAACGGCTTACATTGATGGATACGATGTCCAGTGTGTTGCGATTCTTGAAGCCACGCTTCGGAATACGACGATACAAAGGCATCTGACCACCTTCGAAACCGATTCTCGGAGCACCGGAACGAGCTTTCTGGCCCTTATGGCCCTTACCTGCGGTCTTGCCGTTACCGGATCCGTGACCGCGGCCGCGTCTGAAATTGTCGCTGTGCTTTGACCCATCTGCAGGTCTCAAATTAGATAATTCCATGATTAAGCCTCCTCTACCTTCAGCATATAACCTACCTGCTGAATCT
>JAFXQR010000044.1 GCA_017526985.1 Lachnospiraceae bacterium | reverse complement strand
GTCTTTACTGCCCGGCGACTTGGCGGAGACTACGGCAGGCCAGAGTCCACCTCATCCGGCGCTGGCGCGCCACCTTCCCCTCAAGGGGAAGGCAAGATGCCTTCCGTGAGGTGATCTACAGCCCTACAAATACGAATTTATAAGATACCACTTGCGGGATAATTTATTCTATGCTATATTGTTTTCGAAGCAATGTAGATTATAGTTCTTGTATTTCTAAAAAATCAAGTAGTTCTGAATCTTCCTGCTTTTCACATTGATTAATAAGTAGTAAGCAGGAGATTTGATCAATATCTCCTGCGACAGTAGTTTATCAAAGGAGGTATAAGGCGTGATAAACAAAGAACACAAAGACAGGCTTTACAAAAAGATCTTCGGAAATCCGGAACATAGGCAGTGGACACTCAGCCTTTATAATGCCATAAATGGGACGGATTATGATGATCCTTCACAGATCACATATAATACAATGGATGAAGCATTGTATATGGGAATGAAAAACGATGTATCATTCGTTCTGGATATGTACGCATGAGTATATTAACGGAATACGATGAAGCAAAAACGATGGCGTGCTTCAAAGAAGAGGGAAAAGAAGAAGGAATAGAGATTGGGCAGGATTTGCATCTCATCAAGCAACTGTGCCGCAAGCTACAGAAGGGCAAAACTCCGGAACAGATTGCGGAAGATTTGGATGAGGATGTAGTTCGCATTCAGGTTTTATGTGATGTGGCTGCAGATTTTGCGCCGGATTATAAGGCTGATAAGGTTTTTGAAGCTGTTTATGCCAAGAAAAAAGATGTTTAAGAGTTTGTGATAATATTTTCATAAAGCCATTGCCGGTACTCTGGCAGTGGCTTTTCTATAGATCTATATGCTGTATGTAAAGGAGAATTCATGGAACGTGATGAATTGACTTATTACGCGCCTTCGGAGATCGAGAATCGAAGCTTCGAGATCATCACGGAGGAATTGAAAGGAATACCACATGCGGAGTGGCCGGAGAATATGGCACTTGTTGTGAAGCGGGTGATCCATACCACGGCGGATTTTTCGTTTGCGGAGAGTCTTTGCTTTTCGGAAGGCGTGGTGGAGCAGGCCATCGCGTATCTGCGGCAAGGAGCTTCGATCATCACGGACACGAATATGGCTATGTCCGGGATCAATAAGAAGAAGCTTGCGGAGCTGGGAGGCAGCGTGCGTTGCTTTATGGCAGATGAGGATGTGGCAAAGGAAGCAAAAGAGCGTGGGATCACCAGGGCGAGCGTGAGCATGGAACGAACGGCGGACATGGGTGAGGACTTTATCTACGCCGTGGGAAACGCCCCCACTGCGCTGGTGACATTGTATGATCTGGTGAAAGCCGGGCGGCTCCATCCGAAGCTGATCATCGGTGTACCGGTAGGTTTTGTGAATGTGGTGGAAGCCAAGGAACTGATCATGCAGCTGGATGTGCCGTACATCGTAGCCAGAGGAAGACGCGGCGGCAGCAATGTGGCGGCGGCCATATGTAATGCCCTGCTTTATCAGGTGTAAGGAGTGCGGAAGCAGCATCAGTAAACGCAATTTGCTGAGGAGATGAACTATGCGTATACATTTATTACGACATGGAGAAACGGAATACAATAAAGAAGCCAGATACCAGGGGCGCAAAGATATCCCTTTGTCAGAGGAGGGGAAGAAGAAGTTATTTTGTTCAAAAGAAAATCCGGATCAGGTATATGTTTCCGGGCTGTCACGAACAAGACAGACTGCAGAGATCATTTACCCGGGAGCGGAGTATATCGCAGTTCCGGATTTGGATGAAATGGATCTCGGTAAATTTGAAGGAAAACAGTTCAGTGATCTGAGGAGAAATAAGGATTACCGAAGGTGGCTGGATTCGGGAGGAAGCACTCGATGTCCCGGGGGTGAGGATAAGGCAGAGTTTTCGGAACGGATCTGTAAGGCAATGCAGATGATATTGGAAAAGGAATGTGATGCCGGTACAGAAAATGTATATATCGTAGCTCACGGCGGGACCGTGATGGCGGCAATGGAGCGATATTGTATCGACTGCCCCGGAGATTATTATGGCTGGCAGACAGGTAACGGTGAGGGTTATCTGCTGGATTGTTCCTGGGAAGGGGCGCAGATGCGCTGGCATGTGGTGCGCAGGTTGTCGTATGATAAAAATGCAGGCAGAGTGCATCTGTATTACGGCGAGGGCAGGGGGAAGACCAGCATCGCTATGGGGACAGCTTTGCGTGCATTGCAGCAGGGTTATGATGTGACCGTGCTGCAGCTCTGCAAAAATGCGGGGAGTGGTGAGACGGCGCAATTGGAGAAGCTGGGGGCAAAAATATATTACGGAAAGGAAACACCCGGATTTGTATCGGCTATGAACGCGGAAGAAAAAGCAAAACTGAAGGAGACGCAGACGAAGCAGTTGGAATATATTATGACCGGATATACAGCGCCGATATCCTATCCCGGACGATTGTTGATCCTGGATGAAGTGTGTGCGGCGCTGGATGTGGAGGTACTTGATGAGAAAATATTATGGAATTCCATCCTTCGCAAACCGTCGGATCTGGAGATCATTTTGACCGGAAGATACCCAAAAGAGTGGCTGTTGCAGGCGGCAGACTATGTGACGGAACTGAAAGCTGTACGACACCCGTATCACGACGGTTTATCGGCACGGAAAGGAATCGAATACTAGAAAACGATATATAGTGTATACAAATGGCAAATTTCATAGAAATAGTGTATTGAAATCTCCGGAGTGAAAATTTTCACAAAAAGAGATTTCAATTTTTGTGTAAAAAGAGCACAAAAAATGTTTTACATCAGAAAAAAAATCTGATAGTATTTGATATAGAAATGCTAGTATACAAGTGTACTAGAATGATAAAAAAACAAAGAGAGAGAGGAGACGATGAGAACAGAAAAAAAGTTTCCCCGTGAGACCGCTAGAGATTATGCACTCCGGATTCTGAAAGGGAATATTCTCTCTTTCGAGTTGAAACCCGGAACAGCAGTATCGGAAAATGAGATTGCTACAGAACTGGGCATATCACGCACACCGGTAAGAGAGGCGATCATAGAATTGAGCAAGGCCTACCTCATCGAGATCTATCCGCAGAAAGGAAGTTTCATTTCGCTGATCGATCCCAAGATGGTAGAAGAGGCAAGGTTCTTACGAAAGGTGACGGACACTGCTGTGATCGAAACAGCTTGTGATGAGATCACCGAAGAAGGGATCG
>JAFXQR010000043.1 GCA_017526985.1 Lachnospiraceae bacterium | reverse complement strand
TGAAGGAAATCCTTACACGGTTGCCGAAATTTTTTCAACAGCTCACTCCTGAATATACATCATAATATAATATCCGATTCAAACGGCTTTGTAGAGCCGCTCTATTTGTCGTGCCAATAAATCAACTGTGAATAGTAACAAATCCTTTGCCATAGACTAGCCCTCCTCATTGACACCCAGCTGTTCATCCAATTCCACCAGCCGCTTCTGATAGTTCAGGATCTGATCGGCATAATCTTCCGGTGCTGCCAGTTCCTTTTCCAAAAATGCCCTGCGCTGCCGCAGGCGTTCCAGCTCTTCGCGCAGCGTTTCCAGCCGCTTGTTCAGCTCCTCCAGACAGTTATCGATACGCACCAGCAATCCCACATCACTCTTGCCCACATAGACCACATAGTTACCACTCCTGTGCAGACAGAGCACCGGATTGTCTTTGGTCGCATGTGCCGGCAGGATCAGCTGAAAGCCCTGATACTCCGCAATGACCTGTTCCTGTCTGGTCGGTTCTTCCGGATGCGCCGCCGCAAATGCCAGCTCACGGAAATCCTTACGCTCTTCCGCTTCGTACTCTCGCCGGTTGGCCTGATAAAACGCCCGGTCCTCATCACACTTCGCGATCAGTTCCTGCAGATCCGACTCTCTGGGTGGGATCTTATCCAGTTCCGCACGGTATTCTTCCATTTTCTGCCGGATCTTGCGCTGCAGGATCTGATAACGGGCCAGTTCATTGGCAGCTTCCACACGCTGTTTCACCAGCGGATTGCCCACCGCCAGCGCTTTGACCTCAGCATATTTCAGCACGGTATCGTCCACATCCTCACTGCTGCGCTCCGCCGCCATGCCGGAAAGCAGATCGGAAATGAATCTCTGCTTGGTCTCCAGCAGCTGCCAGGAATAAGCATCAAAACTGCCTTCCGTAATATACCGGAACAGCTGCACCTCTTTGTTCTCGTTGCCCTGGCGCAGGATACGCCCTTCCCTTTGGACCATATCCGCCGGCCGCCATGGAACATCCAGATGATGCAGAGCGATCAGCTTGTCCTGCACATTTACACCCAGCCCCAGCTTGAAGGTAGAACCGATCAGAATGCGCACCACCCCCTGCCGCACCTTTGCAAACAACGCCTCCCGCTGCTTATCCGTACCTGCACTGTGAATATAGGCGATCTCCTTTTCCGGAATGCCGCGCGCGAGCAGCAGCCGCTTCAGCTCATCATAAACATTAAAGCCTTCCTTCGGTGTGGACGTATCACAAAAGACCAGCTGTGTGCTCTTCTGTGCCATGGTCTTATGGTAGATCCGTGTCACCTCTTCCGCACAGTGCCATACCTTGGATTCCTGTGCAAAGGCTGCATCCTCCTCTACCAGCCGCAGATCCAGTGCCGCCTTACGACCATCGGTGGTGATCAGCAGCATATTGTCTGTCGTGCGGCTCACACCGCCGCGCCGTACCAGATCGGCCCGCTCGGAGATCTGTTTCAGATAGGCCTGAAACTCCGGTGTCTTCTGCAGCACGATATCCCGGTAACCATCATGTACCGGCACACCCTGGCTGCCCTCCATGGAATGGAAATCCGCAAATGCCGCCAGCATGGTCGTCAGCTCCGGTATATTATGGAAGCGCGAGAAACGGGTAGCCAGACGGTAGGCACTGGTATCCACATCCACCTCAAACTCCGTATGCGGTTCCGCAAACATGCCGATCCAGCTGTCGAAATTCTGCAGTTCCAACGCCGCCAGCTCGCCCCCCTGCAGATAGCTCTGCATAATAAATGCATCCGTCACACTGTTGGTGATGGGTGTACCGGTAGCGAAGACCACACCCTTACCGCCGTTCTGGTGCTGCACGATCCGCACTTTTTCCATCATATCCTTACACTTGGAGGAGCCGGTCTTGCTGATCCCCAGCACATTTTCCGTCTTGGTATCGATGGGAACATTCTTAAAATTGTGTGCCTCATCCACAAAAAGCCGGTCGATTCCCAGCGCGTCAAAACAGATCCCCGTTTCTTCCTTCTCAGTGATAAGTTTGGCCAGTTTCTTCTTCAGGTCCTTGATCCTGCGCTCCAGCCCCTTGGTATTCTTATTGGCACCGCCGTCCCGGATGTCTTCGCAGCTTTTGATCTCCCTGCGCAGGGCATCCTCCTGTGCCGCTTTGGAAACCGGGATCATGGAAAAGCAGCTGTAAGGCATCAGGATCGCATCCACATCTGCCTTTTGGATAGCTTCCAAAGTCGCCTGTCGTTTCTTGGGCGTGAAGCTGCCCGGGGTCACCAGCAGCACCTCCGCACCGGGATACATTTCATAAAAGAAATGCTCCCACTGCCCCAGGATATTGTTCGGCACCACATAAAGGATCTTTTTGCATAATCCCTGACGCCGCATCTCCATCCCGGCCGCGATCATAATATAAGTCTTACCGGAACCTACATCATGTGCCAGCAGTGTGTTGGGAGTAAACAAAATGCGCGCCACCGCATTTTTCTGATAAGGAAACAGGCTCACATCCTGCGCCATCCCCGGAAACTCCAGAAAACCGCCGTCAAAATGCCGCTGCCGGATACTACCGTACTTTTCCTCATAGATGCCGCGCAACAGCTTGAACCGATCCGGATCCTGCCATACCCACTGCTGGAAGTCGCTGATCATCTGCTTCTGCTTCTCCATGGCATCCACAGTGCATTCTTTATTAATGACCTTCTGCACGCCGGATTTGGTATGCTCGCTCTTCACCTCATCATACACAGCCACGGAACGCTGGTTTAAGGTACGGAACAGGATATCCAGGCCGTCCCAGCCTTTGCCTTTGAACCTTTTCGCACATCCGTATTTGGAGGCAAAGGAAGTACAGATGATACGCATATTCCGCATCATCGTGATCTCCCAGCTGCCGGTCACCGCATCGTGCCGGATCTCGGAATAGCGCAGATATCTCTTGTATCGCTCAAAAAAATCGGAATCCGTGGAATTCTCCACGATAAAATCCATGATCACTTCCCCGGGCACCCAGGGGGACCCCAGTGTGATGTAGATCTCACTTGCTTTTAACGCCGGCGCCAGCAGTTTTTCCAGCGCTTTCACATTGGCCGAAAAATACCCATGATAGTTGGCATTTTCCGCCTTGGCGATCTCCAGTTTCCTGCGAATATTCCCCGAAAGATACTCATCCGCCATCTCCCAGCCCATATAGAAGCATTCACCCCAGGTGTCCGGATTCTGGTAGATCGAGCCTTTCAGACGCTCGATTACATCCCGGTATTCCGCCCCGGTGATGGCAGCGATATACTCGATGTCCACACATCCTTTGGTATTCAGGCATTTGATCAGGCCATCCGGGATACTCTCCGCACGCACCCCCGCCACGGAATCGTCCGTATCGTAGAAGTTTTCCCAATCCATGGGCAGTTCCATAGAAGTCACATCCTGCGTGTGTTTCTCCGTCGCTTCTTCGATCTGAAGTTCCTGAAAACCCTGTAGATCGTCACCTGCGTCCTCCGGCCGGATGTCCTCTTCCCCGGAAGGATCTTCAAAAAACGGGGGCCTCGCCACCTGGTTCTCGTGCAGCAGTTCTTCGAATCCATCCTCGTCCGCTTCCGGCTCACACTCGTCAAAAGCCCAGTCATCCCGGCCGTCTTCCTCTTCGAAGACCGGCCAGTCTGCCTGCACATCATCTTCTTCCTGATGAAAAAACCAATCCTTCATTTCGCATCACCTCCAAAAGCAGAGTGCCTTGATTCAGGCGCTCATCTCGAACTGCTGCGTGTGTTCCAGCACCAGGATGTCGTCGATCGGGACGCCGAACACCTCCGACAGCACCACCAGGTTGTCCAGGGTGGGCATTGCTGTACCGTGCTGCCACTTGTAGATGGCCTGCGGCGTACCAAAGCCGAAGATCATCTGCAGTTCTCTGACCGACAGACCGGAAGCCACTCTCAGCTCCGTGATCCTGCGGCCTGTCTCCATCATATCGATTACCGGATAACTCTGTAGCATACTTTTTCCCTCCCTCTGTTAATATAAACGACGACTGCCGGATTCCGTACAATTGACGGAAAATCATTTTCAAAACACTACATTAAAAATCCTAACATGAGAAGTGTCCAAAAAACGCCCCTGAAGACACAAAAAACACTTATCCTGTCAAATTCAAGATAAATGCTTCTGATCCTGTCTTAGAAAGCGATGCCTTTCTGCAAGTATATATCCTTTCGTGTTGTCGAAAAACGCGGGGGATGCCCCCATTAACGCCTAACTTAGAACAAGTCTATCATAACTGCTTTACTTCGTCATTATACCTATAGTATAAATCGAATAAACTGCGGCTAACAGGACTTGAACCTGCACGGTCTCCCACCAGAACCTAAATCTGGCGCGTCTGCCAATTCCGCCATAGCCGCATCTTTCCAAACATTTGCTAGTATATCATACTCCGCCGGATCTCACAAGCAGGAATTCTATTCCGGGATCGGCCGGATCACATTCCGATAAATGCGCACCAAGAAGAAGGCGGTCACGCAAAGGCTCATGAGTTCCGCGATGGGGAAACACCACCAGATCAAAGGCAATCCGCCGATCTGTGCCAGCGCATATGCCACCGGAAGGAGAACCACCAGCTGTCTGGCTACGGATACGATCAGGCTGTACAAACCGTTCCCCAGCGCCTGGAATACACTGCCGCCGATGATGCAGAACCACGCCAGCAGATAATGGTAGGCAATGATACGCAGTGCCGGTACTCCCAATTCGGACAGACCGGACTGGTGCGGATCAAAAAGCAGCAGCAGTTTGTCCGGAATGAGCTGGAACAACGCAAAACCTAAGAGCAGCAGCATGAAAGCATAGGCCATACTGAGGCGGATCACCTGCATCATACGCTTTCGTTTCCTTGCGCCGTAATTAAATGCCAGGATCGGTACCATACCGTTATTCAGTCCGAAAGTCGGCATGAAAAAGAAACTCTGCAATTTGAAGTATACCGCAAACACAGAAACTGCGTCCGGATTGAGTCCCGTCAGGATGCGGTTCATGGTAAAGGTCATGACCGAGCCGATGGCCTGCATACAAATGGACGGAAATCCTACGATATAAACCTTACGTATGATCCCCCAATCCGGCCGGAATCCGCGCAGATCCACCGCAACATCTTCATTATGTCTGTGGTTCAGCATGATCGCCAGTGCTCCTGCACAGATCTGTCCGATCACCGTTGCCAGCGCTGCGCCTGCCACCTTGAGTTCCGGCATACCAAACAGACCAAAGATCAGGATCGGATCCAGGATGATATTGATCACGGCGCCGGTGATCTGTGTAAACATGGAAAAGATCGTCTTACCGGTGGACTGCAGCAAACGCTCAAAAATAAACTGCGTAAAGATACCGAAGGATCCGCAGAATACGATGGTCAGGTACTGCGTTCCATACTCCAGTGTAAGTCCCGTCGCTTTTTGTGCCGCGATCAATGTTCTCGACATGAACAAGCCGATCACCAGAAACAGCACAAAATTGCATGCCGCCAGAAAGACACCGTTGTTTGCCGTCTTTTGCACCGTGTCATAATCCTTTTCTCCCAGCGCTCTGGAAAGGATCGCATTCACGCCGACGCACAGACCGGTTCCGAAAGCGATCATAAGCATCTGAAACGGAAACGCCATTCCCAAGGCCGCCAGCGCCGGCGACACAGCCTCGTCCGTACCTTCCTGGAGCTGGGCTACAAAAACGCTGTCTACGATGTTATAACATGCCTGTACCAGCATGGATATCATCATTGGCAGCGCCATATTGATCAACAATTTGTTCATGGGCATCACGCCCATTTTGTTTTCTTTCACACCACTTACTTCATTTAATGCACTTGCTTCACTCATCTTTTTTCTCTTCCGTCTTCTCCCCTTTATTCGTATCCCCCGAATCTTCTTCCCCTTCTGTATTCATCCGTTCTTCCCGCTCCTGCTCCGCTTCACGCATGGCAATGTCCGCAAAAAGCTGCATCGGATTTTCCGCATCCAGGATCTCCTCCGAGAAGGTGATCATCGTATTACCGCGCTTTTCATCCTGCTGGAACACCAACAGTTCACGATAGCACGGCTGCGCGCCATCCATGGTCACCACCAGCTGGTCTCTGCCGTGTTCCTTACCATAATACAGGCGCTCATCTGCCTGCTTGATCATCTCTTCCAGGTCACCCTCAGGGGTCCCTTCCACAAGACCGATCGTCATCGTCACCCGTATGGTCTGATATTTGTAATTCACACTCAGTCCATGCAGACGATCCACATACTCTTCCAACGCTGCGCCGGCACTGATCAGACTCATATCTTCAAAGATCAGCAAAAACTCTTCACCGCCCCAGCGCACCGCATGGCCGCGTCCGCCCATCAGTTCCTTGAGCTCTCCGGCCACAAATTTGAGCACCTCGTCACCGGCATCGTGCCCATAAGTATCATTCACTTTCTTGAAAAAGTCAATATCCCCGATGGCGATCGCAAACGGAGCCCCGGTCTGTTTGGAGCGTTTCTGCATATTCTTCAGCTTGGCATTGCCGTACCGACGGTTATACAGCGTCGTCAGAGGATCACACTCCACCAGCACGCGCACGGCATTCTGCATCCGCACGATCTCTCCGCCGGTCTGTCCGATCTCGTCCTTGCGTTTCAGCACTTTATCCGGCATCACATTGCTCAGATTGCCGGCCACCATTCCCGATAAAAACTTGTGGATCTGCCCGATGGCACTGACAATACGACTGGTATAACGGACACTGATAAAGCTGGCCACCAGCAGTCCCAGCACCGTGATCACCAGGATCGGCAATGATGCCTTAGCCGCTTCGCTCTTGACCTCCGCCGAAGTGATGGCCGTAGCGACCATTCCCACCAGATCGTTATCCGCATTCCACAACGGGATATAGCAGGCATAGTACAGTTCCGTGCCGATCTCCACTTCATAATAGAGCGGCTGTCGTTTGCGCATCATCTGTGAAGATACCGCCGCATTGATCGCGCTGCCGGCATAACGGTTGCCCGCATCATCCTGCAAAGTGGTCAAAATACGCGCATCTTTAAAAAACAGCGAGATATGCATCCCGGTCTTTTCCCGCAAGCGGTCCAGAAAGTCATACTGTTCCGTCAGTTCATAGTCACCTTTATATAAGGAAACATAGCCACCGCCCAGCTGCATCAGCCTATAATCGCCGGGGTACATCGTCTCATAGCTCTCCGCCACCGAAGCTGCCGTTGCATAAAGAGACCGGTTCAACTCCTCGGTTAAAGAAGCCTTCGACTGCAACATGGCCATCGCATCGATCACAATACACATGACCAGCATGGGCAAAATCGTCCGAAACAATACCGCTCTCTGCAGTTTTCCGATCCTTTGACTCTCTATCTTCATGTCATGCCCCCGTCTGAAAAGTCTCGAGTTTCAAGTTCTTCCGCTCTATAAATATGCCGGTTTTCCTTCTTTTCTGGCCACGGCCGCCGTGATCAGTACTTCCTTCGTGCCCGGCATCGTGGGCACCTCAAACAATGCATCCTTCAGAATATCGCGTACAACCGCATTCAGCCCGCGGGCACCGATACTCATTTCATTCACCCGGTCGATGATCACATCCAGCGCCTCGTCCGTAAACCGAAGCTGTACATTATCCTCAACCATAAACTCCCGCTCATACCGGGACAGGATACTGTCTTCCGGCTCGACCAGCACGCGTTTCATGGTCTCCCGATCCAGCTTTTTCAGTACCGTCACCGTACTGAGACGACCTGCCAGCTCCGGCTTCATCCCATATTCCATCAGGTGCTCCGTCTTGAGCAGTTCCCCGGTCATCTCAAAGTTTTCCTCCGTAGACACATCACTGCCAAAACCGATCCCGCTCTGCACATACTCCTTGCGGACGATCTTTTCCAATCCCTCAAATGCTCCGGCACAGATAAACAGAATATCCGTGGTATTCATCATAAGGATCTCCTGACCATTGGACTTATCCTGCAGCGGCACATCGATATCCGTGCCTTCGAACATACCCAGAAGCTGTCCCTGGAGTTCGTTGTTGATGTCGCCGCCTTTGGAATACAGCTTGGCCGGGATGATCTTATCAAACTCATCGCAGAAAACGATCCCGCATTCCGTCAGAAAAATATCCTTGCCCGCCTTCAGATACAGGTTCAGCAGGCTTTCTTCTTTATTACGGCCCTTCCACGGTGTAGCAACGATCCCGGAAAAATCCGAGATCACCACCGGTACCGGCACCAGATCGGTCAGCCGCCGGATCATTTCGGTCTTACCACAGCCGGAAGGCCCCACCATCAGCACATTGGTCTTGATCAGATGTGCCTCAGGATGCACGATGCGCAGGAAATGATTGTAGACCGCCGTACTGAGCACTTCCTTGGTCTCATCCTGCCCGATCACAAAACGGTCCAGATACTCCTTGATCTTCCTCGGCGTATAGTCCCGGATAAAATTGCGGCATTCTTCCATAAACGGCATATCCGCACGATTCTTCTCTTCTTCCACATTCCGCGCCATACGGATGTTGCGCACTTTATTCTGCTGATAACGAACCCGGCAGACCTGCAGCTGTCCCAGTTCTTCTTCCACCAGTTTCTGATCTGCCTGCTGCATCAGCTGATATTCCATAAAGGAAAAGATCTCTTCCAGATCATCATTGGTGATCTCCGTCTCCACTGTTCTGGCCAGATAGAAGACCGGATCGTTCTTGTATGCAGCCGTGGCTTCTTTGATGATCGCCCAGAACGGCGTGCGATAACCTTTTTCTTTAAAACTGGCCCCCATCAGCTTGAACACGCTGTCCATATTGCGCTCACTCTCCGGTCTGGTCAGCAGGATATAATGCATCAGTATGCGCAGATAGTCGCACACCAATTGCTCATGCGAAAAAGATCCCCCGGCTTCTTTGTACTGTACAACCAGGTTCTTTAAGTACTCTGCGCACTCTTCATCGCTTTTGCACAAAAAGATCTCTTTCACTTAACTCTCCACTTCCGGCAATCCGTTTGCCGTATTCGCGTCATCCACAGCGGATCCTTCCACTTCATACATCGCTTCCGCGCCGTGCAGGATCACATCCTCATTGATCACCACACGCTTTAAGCCTTTCATCTCCGGCGCACGATACAACACCTTGCGCAGCGCCTTTCCCAGAATACTCTGCAGCGCTCTGGCTCCTACCGGTGTCTTAAGCGCCTGCTGAGCAACCGCCCGCAGCGCATTTTCCGTAAAGATCAGATCCGCCTCTACTGACAGTTTCAGTTCGCGCTCATACCGCTCGATCAGATTGTCCTTCGGTTCCGTCAGGATCCGCATCAGATCCTCTTCCGTCAGTCGCTCCAGCACAGCTACCGACGAGACGCGCCCCGCCAGCTCCCGTTTCATACCATATTCCATCAACACTTCATGGTTGATATTGTCCCGCACAAACGACAGATCCATCTCCTTTTCCAATGGTGACAGGAATCCTATGTTGCCGGGCATCTTTTCTCGTTTCTTTTTGTCCGATTTGATATACTCTTCAATCCCCTGGAAGGCTCCCGCCAGTACAAACAGCATATGTGAGGTATTGAGCAGTAGCGGCATACCGTCCGCTTTCAGCTCGATCTCGCTGCCCTCCAGCATGGTCAGCATCTGTGACTGCACATCGTCATGAATATTGACGCCGCGCTCCGAAATGGCCGGAAGCAGCAGTTTGTCAAATTCATCCATAAAGATGATACCGCGCTCCGCATCTGCCTTTTTCTTTCCCGCTGCTTCGTACAATTCCAACAGGATATCTTCTTTATGCCGCCCGCGAAACTGGCTGGCACCCAAAGAAGACACATCCGTAAAGACCATAGGATAATCCACGATCTCCCGGATCCTGCGCATGATCTCCGTCTTACCGCAGCCCGACGGTCCGATCAGCAACACCACATTGGGTGCAAACTTCAGTTCCGGATGACGCAGACGCTTTCCGTGGCCATAGACCGCCGTACAGACCGCCATCTTAGCGTCTTCCTGTCCGATGATATAGTCATCCAGGTAAGCTTTCATCTCCGCCGGCCGTTTCCACTGTTTCTTCGGCACGACATCCGACATTTTTTCCAGATAGGTACGCCGAAGTCGCGTAATGCGTCCCAGCACATTCCGCTCCCGGCTATTCATAGATTTATCGACTGCTTTACGCAGGGTGTCCGCTTCCAGAAAATCCAGAATAAAACCTGCCCGTTCCCCGAAAATCTCGGTGGAATAGGCCAGGTCTTCTTCCAGTTTTTCCAGTACATGCAGGAGTGATCGCATCTGCGGCATGATCCTGGAATCTTCGATCACACGAAAACACAAGATCTCCAGATAACTGAGCGCCTCCGCATCCGCCAGCTGCACATCATCGCAGACTACTGCCAACCGTTTTACAATATAATCCGAAATATCCTTGCCCAGCATAGAACCGTCCAGCAGCTTATTTCCCGCTGCCCCGATCGGCATACCGAACATCTTATTCTTTTTTTGTATTTCCTGAAACAGATTGATCATAACATCTATCCTTCATGCTGCCGTAACACCTATATTTTACGCCATTTTTTGCCAACTTGCAAGCAAGCGCCCCATATTGTTTATCGGCATGCTTCTCCGGACAGAAAAGCTTTTTTATTCGATCAGATCCACATAGATCTCCGCTGTGATATAACATGTCCGGCTCTTCTCCCGCATTTTGATGATAAGGTCACGATTCCGGTTTCCGCGCACAAAGGGATGCGACAGGCGAATACAGATCCGGTCCGTCTCACACTGCTCCAGGATCTCCCTTCCCAGCGTCACGGAAAACGCCCACCCCGCTTCCGTACGGATGTGCAGTTTTCCCAGCCGTTTCTTCCTGCCGTCAGTACAGATCGTGAAGACTTCCGCCATCGCAAACAGATACACCAGCCCTGCGTAGATCCCGGCGATCCCGCCGAGACACCCTCCGGTCACCGCCATCGCCGTGCCCACAACTGCAGCAGCACTGCGATGCCTTGGCTTTTCCTCGATTTCCGGCATCACCGGCAGATCCGGTACGACTTCTTCTGTAAGCTGCCCCACCGGCTGCGTAGTCGGCAAAGCTCTGACCGCCGGGATCTCCTGCACGATTTCGCTTTCCTCCGTTGCTCCCGGGCTTACTTCTTCCTGCTGCGTCGGATCCGCTGACCGCCGGAAGGCATCGGTATTATCCTGTATCTCCGGTAAACGGAACGTTTCCGATGCCGTCTCTTCTGCGTCCGCAACTGCCGCATCGTCCGGTTCAGGATCAAATACAGGTTCTTCCACCAATACAGGAAGTTCCGGTGTAGGTGTAGGCTCAGGCGTTGGTGTAGGCTCCGGTGGCAGCGTGGGCGTCAGGCTTTCCCCGACCGGCACTTTGCCGGTTTCTCCTATAGTATCCTTCTCCTCCGAACGAGATTCTTCCTGCTCATCATCCGTGATATCGTATGTGTTCTCATGCTCCGGCTCCCCGGTATCTGTCTCCTCCGGTTCCTCGGCTTCTGTTGCCTCATTTTCCGATATGCTTTCCTGCTCCGGTTCCTCGTTTTCTGTCGCCTCATTTTCCGATACGCTCTCTTCCTCCGGTTCCGGCAGGGGTATCTCTTTCACATCCATCTTTAAAACCGGCTGTTCCACCGTCCATTTCCAGGTGCCCACCGGCTTTCCATTCTCATCAAAAACCAGATCATCACCCAAACGATAACCACAAAACTCTTCATATTCACTCAGCTCCGGCACATTCACCGCATTATACACTTCACCATAGCGCACTTCAAAGGACTGATCCGGCATACCGTCCTCATCCGCATCCTCCCCATAATAGACCGTATATGCATCCGCTTCCCATACCGTGTCCAAAACGACGTTTCCTTCCGGGTCCCATTCCCATTTCCTCGTCGAGTGACCATCTGCATCGATCAGGCGTTGGCCTTTATATGTATACCCTTCAAAATGGTATCCTTTTCTTTCTTCCGATTGCCGGGCAGTAAGCTCCGGAATGTCTTCGCCATAGGTCACAACGATACTCTGATCCGGCAATCCGTCTCCATCTTCATCACTGCCATACCATAAACAATAGGTCTTTGCTTCCCACCTCGCCTGCAGATTCAGTGTCGTATCAGAAAACTCCGTATCTCCATATACTGCGACCCCTTCCGCATCATAATACATGGTTTCCCCACGGAAAAATCCCCGGAAGGTATAGCCCGTTTTCTCGGGCACGGAAATTCCCGGCAGATCAGCGCCATAAGCTATCTTCTTTTCCTGCAGCAGTGTCTCCCCGTCCAGATACCGGATCGCGATCGGCACAGACAGCTCCGTATAGGACAGTGTCTCTTCCTGCCAGGTTCCCGCTTTTCCATCATACCATCGCAACGTTGCTGTATACGTACGATTCGCTTTTAGTGGCATACGGCTGCCATCACTGATCTTCTCCGCTCCGGATGTATTCCAGCGGATACTGTAATCAGTGATCGCCGCATTTTTGTCTTCAATCCGTGCCTCCAAGGCAGCATTTTCCCCTTCCCCGCTTTTGCGGATCGTGAAACGCCCCAGTACCGACAGCTCACAGGTCATCTGCGTCTCCCAACTGCCTTCACAGGTATTCGGCACATCATCCTCATAATAAAATCTGGGACACTCTACGCAGACATAGACCTGACGGCCTGCATCATCAATGTAGGACGGGTACACCCATCCGTCGCACGGAATATGCACTTCTTCATAGCACGCTCCGTCTTCCCCGGTATGTACGTGCTTCAATTCCACGGATGGTTCTTCCGTCGTCTGCTCCAGCCCGGCAGCGCTGATCGCATCCCACTTCCATCCGCCGATCAACAACAATGTCATCATAAAAAGTACAATGCCGTTAATCCGTTTTCTCCTGCCAATTGCTCTGTTACTGCAAAAAATACAGCTCTTTGAGCCACATTCTTTGCGACTCTTTTCCCTTTTAACATTACTTTTTTTCATTGGTTTTCCTCCTTGACCAAACCCGGAGGATAGCCGATCAACAGATCCCTCTGTCAATGAAAGTTTTAGATTGTGCGAAAAAGAAAATAGCATATTCCGCCGGTTTTGTCCAGCCCTAAATTTTTTATCGCAAAAAACGCCGCCGGGTGATATAATTATTTTATGTAATTCATCCGTATTGGAGGAAATTGATTATGGCAAAAACAAAAACCGTAGTCTCCCTGGGACATGAAGCTCTCGGAAGCACTACACTGGAACAGATGGATGCGGTAAAACACACCGCCAAAACGCTGGCTGATCTGGTCGAACAGAACATGCAGCTCGTCATCACACATTCCAACGGTCCGCAGGTCAGCATGATCCATAAGGCTATGACCGAGCTGCGGCGCGTTTATATCGACTACACGCCTGCGCCTATGTGCGTATGCTCCGCGATGAGCCAGGGTTATATCGGATACGACCTGCAGAACTCGCTTCGTTCCGAATTGTACAGCCGTGGCGTGGCAGTACCCGTCAGCACGATCCTGACACAGGTCACCGTAGATCCCTATGATGAGGCTTTCTACGAACCGCAGAAAGCACTGGGTCGTTACATGTCCAAAGAAGATGCAGAACAAGAGCAGCGCAAGGGCAACTATGTCACCGAAGTGCCCGGAAAAGGATTCCGTCGTGTCGTAGCTGCACCCAAGCCCATCGACATTGTCGAGATCGATGCCATCCGCACCTTAAGCAATGCAGGGCAGATCGTCATCGCGTGCGGTGGCGGCGGTATCCCTGTCATTGAACAGAATCACATCTTAAAAGGCGCTTCTGCCGTGATCGAAAAAGACAGCATCGCCGGAAAACTGGCTGCCGATCTGGCTGCCGAACAGCTCCTGATCTTCACCAGCGTAGACCATGTCTATACCGGCTTTGAAACCGATCACGCTACCCCGCTTTCCGAGCTCACCTGTGCCCAGGCAAAAGAGCTGATCGAAAAAGGCGAATTCGGCACCAACAATATGCTGCCCAAGATCGATGCCGCCATCTCCTATCTGGAAGCCGTACCCACCGGTCGTGTGATCATCACATCCCTGGCTAAGGCAAACGATGCCCTGAAAGGCAAGAGCGGCACACTCATCACAAAATAAGCAATATACAACGCTCTTGATGCGATTTCCTTGTTTAATCATTCCGTAACGGATTTCCGTTACGGAATTTTTTTATGTTATCCGATTTTTATTCATGCCGCTTTCCACGGCCGTCTCACGATTAAATTTGGATTTTACATTCAAGGTCAACATAACTTTGAACTCTGCCCTTGTCTTTTTATCGCAAATGTACGTTCTGAAAATCCACCCATGACCAAAATAGTCAATTGTTGACTCTAAGCGTTGCTCCATATTTGTTTTTTCTTTATATTCAGCGTTTTTTCGTTCTGTTTCGCCTTGGTTATGGTTCACATAATTTTTATCGCCTTTTCTCACGATCTGTAACCGCAGTTTTCTTCCGCTTTTCCAAATAGCTATCCTCATAAAAATCCCACTGTTTCGTCTACATAATCCGGACTATTCACACTTTACGCCCCTTTTTTGCCCCGAAAACTGTATACATAATCTTTTCAGACATATATAAATAGCGCTTTACATAATCCAGCGCCTTATAATCGGTATACATAATCAGATTGTGCTCTATTTCTAATATTTTTACATATAATCCCTCATACATATTATATTTTGTATTATTAAATCTATTCATAATTCAATACTTTTAGGTATACATAACGTTTACACCACGATGCATCGTTTCATATATGTTTTTGTCCGGGTTTACATATCTTTTTTCACTACTAAAGTTACATAACAACTTTTTTTTGACAGATAAATTCGTATTTGTAGGGCTGTAGATCACCTCACGGAAGGCATCTTGCCTTCCCCTTGAGGGGAAGGTGGCGCGCCAGCGCCGGATGAGGTGGACTCTGGCCTGCCGTAGTCTCCGCCAAGTCGCCGGGCAGTAAAGAC
>JAFXQR010000042.1 GCA_017526985.1 Lachnospiraceae bacterium | reverse complement strand
TCAGCCATCCGGGATGCATATTCCAACGGATAGGTATCATCACCGTCGATCATAATGTAGCAGAGCGCATCGATCTCCCGGAACATCCTGCGGATCACATAGCCCTTGCCCTGTCGCGGCTCAAAGCGCACAATAGCGCCGGCTTCCCGTGCCAGTTCTGCGGTACGGTCACTGGAATTATTATCATATACATAAACCACAGCCTCCGGCAGGGCTGCTTTCGCATCCTTCACCACTTTGGCCACGGTCTGTTCTTCGTTGTAACATGGAACTAAAACTGCGATCTTATCCAAGGTTTTATCTCCCCTTATTTTTTCCCGACGTATCTCAGAAACTCATCGTAATCCCGGATGTAGTCATTCTCATCATAAAATTTTGACGCAAATACGATCAGTACCGCATGCTCCGAAAACTCCGACATCTCCCGCCAGATATTGTTGGAAACATACAAACCGTCGCAGGGATCGTCCAATACCACGGTCTTGCGTTCCGTACCGTCATCCAGCGTGATCTTCACCGAGCCGTGCACACACACCAGTACCTGCTCTAAGGATTTGTGTGCATGATGCCCGCGCACCACACCCTGAGCGGTATCCACGATATAGTAAACCCGCTTGATCTCAAAAGGGATATCCTTTTTTTCCTCCACCGCCACCAGATGCCCGCGATAATCCCCATGCATCTGTAACGGATATTTAATGATCTCCATGCTTCTTCCTCTCTTCCGCGTCCTGTTCCAAAAAACGGACCGTCTTTTGTGTAAGCTTCACCGGCGCTTTTAACAGATTGTCCCGGAATCGTTCGATATCTGTCAACACCTGCGGGTGGATCTTTCCCGTCGACACCCCGCCGATGCCATGCTCTACCACCGTAATCGGTGCATATCCGATGCGCACACCAAGCTGTAACAGTTTCACAAAATAGGTGTAATCCTCCACCAGCCGGTATTCCGTATTGTGCAGGCCATATTCTTCAAACACCGCCCTGCTGCAGAAGGTACAGCAGCCACTGAGCAGATTGCGTTTGCATATCATATAGTTGAGCAGCCACTCCGGCGCAAACTTAAGTGCTGTTCCCAGCCAGAATGGCGGTCGTATCTTTCGCTTTCCGTTGGGATAAACATCCACTCTGCGGCAGGCCAGCACTTTTTCTGCCCCTGCTTCCATCCGGGATACGATCCGCGATACCGTATCTGCACCGCAAAACCGGTCTCCGGCACAACAGCTGATAAAGTATTTCCCTTTAGATAAACCGATCACCTTATTGATGTGGGCCACCGTTCCCATGTTTTCTTCATTGTGATTGATCCGCACATCCGCAAAACGTTCCCGCAGCTCTTCGGCATATTTTTCCAAAAGGGCCGCATCATAGTTCTTTGAGCAGTCATCACTCAGGATCACCTCGATCGCGTCATAATCCTGCGCTTTGACCGATGCGATGGTGGCATCCAGCTCTTTGGCGTTATTATAGATCAGGATCCAGATTGTTGCCAGCACTTTCATCCTACTGCCCGTCGCCCTTCTTGTGCTCATTCAGATCCTTCACAAAATCTCCATCTGTCTTCTCTTCACGCTCCAGCTCTTCCTCGCGGACCTCTTCCACCTTGGCCTGCGCCGCTTCCTGCCATACCTTCATATCCGTGTTGTCGTAGGTCAGCTTGCGCACATGATACTGTACATCCTCGATCAGCTTGCGGTTTGCTGACATAACATCCGCCAGCATACCGATGACAAAGGTGACAAATCCCAATATGATCAAGGTGCACGCCAGGATCAGAGACTGGATATGTCCTGCATTCCTGCCGTTAAAATAGAAGAACAAAAAACGTATCCCGATTCCCGTACCGATCAAAAACGGGATCATGCCTACCGTCGTCAGCACTGCCAGCGACCGGTACATCAGCAGCGCACGCAGGATGGTCAGCATGGATTTTTTCACATAGCCGCCCATCGTAGAAAACAACCTGGATTTACGAAGTTCCGGGTTGGTACGGATGGGCACGGATGTGATGGCCATCTTGTTCCGTCCCGCCTGCACGATCGTCTCCAATGTATAGGTATATTCATTCACCACATTGATATGCATCGCCGCTTCTCTGGAAAAAGCACGGAAACCGGAGGGTGCATCCGGAATACTGGTCTTGGAGGCCTTACGTACCACCCAGCTGCCGAAATGCTGCAGCTTCTTTTTTAACCATGAGAAATGCGGTGTATCATCGATCGGACGCTCGCCGATCACAATATCCGCCTTTCCCTCCAGGATCGGGCGTACCAGCTTTTCGATATCCTCTCCGCAATACTGGTTATCCGCATCGGTATTGACGATGATATCCGCCCCATAGGAAAGGCACGCTTCGATACCGGCCATAAACCCCTTGGCCAGACCTTTATTTCTGGTAAAACTCACGACATGATGCACGCCCCAGTTCACCGCCACTTCTATGGTCTTGTCCGTGCTGCCGTCATCAACGATCAGATACTCGATCTCGTCGATCCCATCAATATGTTTCGGCAGATCGTTCAACGCGATCTCCAGTGTTTTTGCTTCATTCAGACAGGGAATCTGTATGATCAGTTTCATCGATTTGTATTCCTCCTAATCTTCCATCACCATCAACACCACCGGTGTCTCCAGCAGATCCGCCTCTTTCGGATACGGCAGCAACGGTCTCTGATCTCCCAGATACCAGTGATATTCCGATGCATGAACATTCCCGCGATAGATGGCTCTCCATCCGTTTCCTTCCGCATCTTCCACCGCATCTCCCAGATCATAACTGAGCAGATATACATGTTGATACCGGCCGCCATAATCACGCATCTGGCGTTTGATCTGCACCGAATCCAGAAAATATACATCCGCACCGGAGATCGCTTTGATCGGCAATGCAAACACACGCTGGCAATGATATCCCTGATCGTAGATCAACACCGCGTCATGCTCCCCGATACAGGATGTAACGCTCTCGATCACTTCGTATTCCGCGTTGGTCATATCCTTATCCGTATACAATACATGGCTTGTCAGTATCGTGAGCAGGATCATTCCCGCATAGGTCGGCACCAGCATCTTCCAGGATTTTCCCTGCAGCAGATAGCCGGCGACAACGATCGGCAAAAACACAAAGGGTGTCAGATATCTCGCATAATAGAAATAATACTTTATCAGCACCCAGAGGATTCCGCAATACATCCATACAATGTAATAGAACGACAGTACCAGTGCCGCGAACCTGCGATCCCGAAACCACCGGATCCCCCGTTTGGCTGCTGCCACGATCGCCAGGGGCAGCATGATAAATCCCGTCATCACCAGATAGCCGTAGATAAAGAAATACGGATAGTACCTCGGCTCATCCCGGCGCTGCCAGAATTTATAGAGAAAGAAGACCAGGGTCAGTACACCCAGCACCGTCAGTACACGCTTCACGATGAGCCCCGCCTTTTTACTGCTGCGTAGTTGCTTAGCCAGCATCAGCAGCCTGCTCTTTTTCCCCAACACCAAAAGCACGATACAAAGCACCATACAGATCAGCGATGCCACCCAGACCACGATCTCCAAATTCTGCTCGGTCAGCAGTCCCTTGGTCTTTCCGAACAGCTGCGCAAAGTTGGAGATTGTATACACTTCCGCCGTATGGCGCATCATGGAAAAGCCACAGCCATAACCCGGCAGGATCATCAGCAGTGCCCACAAAAATCCCCGTTTCCGTGATCCCAGGTATTGCATCAGATACAAAAGCACGATCAACGGCACCAGTACCGAGATCAGGATATGCAGCATACACACGCCCAAAACCGGCAGTGCGGAAAACAACGGATGCGCCTTCTCATCATCGTCGGTGAGCCCAACAAACCATTGCGTGATAAACGCTGCCAGAACAATTTCGGTCAGCGTATTCTGCGCGCTCCAGAGAAAGATCGGAGAGACCGCATACAAAGCTGTCGCAAGGTAAGTATAAATCTTTCGGAAATGCAGATTCCTACAGATCAGCCAGATATTTCCGATGGAAAGCAGGTAACATACACACAAAATATCTGACATATGACGCATTCCGAAAAGCTTGCCCCAAAGTGCCAGCAACGCCGGAAATGTTCCCAGGCCGTGCAATACCCCCACCAGTTCCTCCGGATGATCCTCTTCCTTATCCACATTCAGATAGAATCCTTCCAGATCCCGGATCTCCTGCAGATACTGGTATTTTTCCCAGCGGATATAGAGATTCTCGTACTCATCAAAACGGATCTCATTCTCATACCTGCCGTTCATATAGTACATCGCGCGGATCTGATACAATCCCTCGTCCTGTCCGGTTCCGTAAAAATCCGCCCGGTGGGAACTACACAAAATTCCCGCGATCACCAGGATTAACAGCAGCGGCAGATAGGTTCCCGTCTGCAATTCACATTTGGGCATCCGCTTTCCGTTTCGGAAAAACAAGCCGAGGCAAATGGCCGCCCCGGGGACCAGTGTTAGCCCTGCAGCCCTCTCGATCGTATATCCCCCCAGCCAGAACAAAAAGCCGGACAAGAACACATAAAATGCCAGATAGCTGCCCATGCCAAGAAGCAGCATCCTGCCGAATTCTGTTTTTCGATAGACCAGCGCTGCCATCAGACAATGGATCGCCACACCAATCACCATCAAAAACATCAACATAATAACGTTTTCCTATTTTAATATAATTCAAAAGTATCGCCGGATGCCGCCTTTTGTGAGATCTCATAATAGATCTCCTCCAGACTGCCCAGCATTTCTTCATCCGTAAAGTGTTTCTCCGGCACTTTCCGAAACGCCCTCGGATCCTCCCGGATCACAGCTGCCAGCCTTCCGGCCAGATGCGAAGCGTTGCGGTTGCGGAATGACCGGCAGCGACCGTACGCCACTTCCGGCAGCGACCCGCCATCACTGTAGATCAGCGGTGTCCCGATCTGGCATGCCTCCAGCGCGCTGAAACCAAACCCCTCAGTCAGTGAAGGAACCACCACACAGTCCGCCTGCGCGATACACGCCGTAAGCTCTTCTCTCGTTACGGAGTCCCGGATACGTACCACATCGGAAAGTCCCCATTTTTCAATTTTTTCAACAAACTCCGCTCTGGGTCCGGCCGGTTCTTTGCCCAGCAGAAAGCAAAACCGCACCTTATGCAGATCAACGCCGCGCTGCCGGAGATACCGGATCGCCTGCGCATAGATATGCACACCTTTGGTCTTGCCCGCTCGTCCATAGTATAAAAAGACCTTTTCGTCGCCAATCTCAAAATAGTCCCGCAGGGAAAATGTCATGTCCGTTCCCAACGCATCCTTCCCCATCTCATCCGCCAGATACACTCTTCGCACATCCTTATGGCCGATGTATTTACGAAAATCCCTTTTCGTTGCTTCCGAAATGGCATGGTATACATCGAATTTCTGCCGGCATGAAAACTGCTCCACGGCAAAATAGATCATCGCCCGGTGAAATACATCCGACCAAAACCACTTAAAACCCCGCACTTCATATACTGACAACACGGAGGGTTTGTGATATTTCTTTGCCAGACGGCTTACCACCGGCGCTGTCGTAAAGATTGAGGTATGCACCACATCACACCAGCGGATGTGCCGCTCGATATCTTTTGTCCGGGGAAAGGGATGTCCGAACATAGACTTCCAGGGGCAGTACCATACATGGATCCCGTCGATCACTTTATGCCCGCTGTGTTCCTCATCTACCTTTTCCGCCACGACACGCACCTCATGGCCCCGTGCCGCCATTCCTCTTGCCACATCATAAAACATGGTCTCTCCGCCGCCCACATAGGGATAAAAGTGCGGCAGGATGATCGCTATCTTCATGACTTTTCCTCTAATCTCGTTTCCGTGATCTTTCCGTTCTCCACCTTGTACAGACGGTCACAGTTTTCGATCGTCTTTAAGCGGTGCGCAATAATCACCAGTGTTTTTCGTCCCTTCAGCGCATTGATGGCATCCATAATGGCTGCTTCGGTATCGTTATCCAGTGCGGATGTTGCCTCATCAAAGACCAGCAGTTCCGGATCGTGATACAAGGCTCTGGCAATGCCGATACGCTGCCTCTGTCCGCCGGAAAGCCGCACCCCGCGGTCACCGATCTCCGTATCCAGACCTTCGGGAAGACTGCGCACAAATTCTTCCATCTGCGCTTCTCTTAAAACCTCCCAGATCCGATCTTCATCAATGTCCTCTTCCTTTACGCCAAATGCCACATTGGAGCGGATGGTCGTATCCAGCATATAAATGTTCTGCGCGATATAACCGATGGCAGACAGCCATGCCGGATCGCTGCCCTTCACTTCTTTTCCGTCTGCCAGGATCTGTCCTTCCTGCGGTGTCAAAAGCCCCAGCAGGATATCGATCACTGTAGTCTTGCCGGCACCGGAAGCACCGATCACGCCCACACTCTCTCCGATGGGAATGGTCATCTGCGCCTTGTTGAAGATATCTTTCTCTGTATTGGGATATCGGAAACGGATATCCTCCAGCCGGATCTCTTTCTCCAGATGCATACGGGATCCGGTTTCGCTATGCTTCGCCTCTGCCAGCCCCGTGATATTTAAGTTGTCGCAGACAAAGTTCAGCGAAGGCTCATAATAGGCGATGGTTGACAGATGGGTCGAGATCCGGTTCACACTCGGCATCAGACGTACCGCAGCCATACCAAAGGCCGTGAGCTGCGGCAGCATCTCATTCAGATTTCTCCCCTGCAGCACGGAATACAGCATGTATGCCATCATTCCCACCATACATACCATCTCGATCACCAGCCTGGGCGCATTGTTAAAGACCGTATACTTTCTGGTCACGCCCGCCAGTTTTGTGTAAGCGTCATCAAATTCGTCCAGAAAGAAACCTTCCTTTGCCGCCACCTTCACATCCTTGATACCGAAGACTGCCTGCTGCATCCACTTCATGGTGCGCACCTGTTGTTTTAAGCGGTCCTGCCCGAGATTTCCCAGCTTCGGTTTCAACACAAACACGATAAACAGAAGCATCACAAACATCATCACAGCGATGCTCATGGTCATCTTAAAATCCACCACCAGCAGGAACAGTCCCAGACAGATGGAGACCGCGATCTCCGTCAGCAGTTTCATCACTTCCTGCAGCAGTTCAAACACGTGCGGGATATCCTTATTGATGGTCTGGAAGATGGCATTCACATCCGCATTAAGGTAATAGCTGTACGGACGGTTCAGATAATCTGAGAGGAGTCTTACCGAGGTGCCTGCTTCCATCCGTGTCACAAACTTTGCCTGCGCATCATATAATACCAGCATATACAGATTCTTGATAACAAAGATCGCCATTGTTGTCACCAGCAGCAGCCGCACAAAACTATCCGCATCCACCGCTTTGATGCCCAGTGTATCAAAAGCCCAAAGTGCGTACTTATTCTCCAGAACCGTCCCCGGATCCACTACCGCCGAGATCAGCGGAATGATAATGCCTACGCCGAGTGTCTCCAATAAAGCACTGATAAAGATCAGTACACTGAGCAGAAGCACACTGCGCTTCTGTTTTTTATTCAGTAATGTTTTCAGTCTGCGATATACATTCATACCTTTGTATTCAGGATCCCGGCAAAAGCCGCCTGATTCTTCTCCTGATATTCCCGCATAAAACGCTCGGCATTTTGTGACAGCTCCAGCGCCTTTTCATCGTTACTCAACAGTTCAATAATGGCATCTGCATAAGCCTCATCGTCCTCTGCCACCAGAGCAATGGGATAGTCCGCACGCAGCCCACGCACACCGATCTCATGCGTCACCAGCGGTTTGGCATAGCTTAGCGCCTCGATGGTCTTGATATTCAGTCCTGTACCGTAATGCACCGGATTGATCACCAGCCGTGCCTGCCGGTATGCGTCACCCACATCCGCCACCACGCCCAGTTTCTCATATTCGGCACTGTCCGGAATATGCTTGCAGATGGTGCCCGCGATCTGAAAATGATAATCTGCCCCTTTTCTCTTCAGGATTGGCAGGATCTTCTCGATGAAATGCTTCACGCCCTCCCGGTTTACTACATAAAAACTGCCCAGAAATAAGATGTTCTTTGTCGGTGCCACATAGCCTTCTGTCTGCGGCATGCTTTCGCCGATGGTACAGACACGCACTGTCTCAGGTACGATACTGCGGAAGAAATCTTCCTCTTCTTCCTGGATCGCCACCACCCAGTCCGCGCGTCGTAACCCCTTTGCCTCTTCTTCCTTTGTCAGCGCAAACTCATAATTATAGTAGCCCACTGCCTCATACATCTGCCGCTTAAAGGTAAAGGCATTGACCGTATCCACCACCTTTACCGTCCCCTCCGGCACGGAAAGCAGCGGCCGGGAGTTGTAGAGATACTCCGCCCACACCACGTCATAGTGGTGTTTTGCAAAAATATCCCGCATAAATCCGTCGATCGCAGGATCGATCTTCTCATCAATGGTAAAATATTTAAACAATCCGGGAATGTGCAGGATCTCCAGTATCTTGCGTACTTTGCGCTTGCAGAATACCGGAAACGACCGTTTTTTATTGCGAAATTGGTAGAAATGATCCTCCCCGATCCAGGCACGTGTTTCTGACGGATCTTCCTCTGCATAAGTATACAGATACAGAAAATCCACCTCACACCCCGCATCGCGGAACATATTGACCAGATTATGGACACGTTTCCGGTTCCCCCGCTCCACGGGGATCACCACGGTCTCCGATATAAACAGTATACGTTTACCCATAACTTCACCTGTTCCAAGACATAATTAACATAAGTATACCTAGTATACCATAATTTTGTGCTTTTGCATAATATTTTCGTGTGTGCTATAATAACAGATGTTATGAACAAAGAATTGAAAGATCTGATCGCATCCGATAGAAAACGCTGTTATGATCTGCCGCTCTCCGCAAAAGAACGGTTTTTCTTTCCTTTACAGATGAAATACCTGACATTGTGGCGAAAAGCCGCCTATTACCGAAGGAAAGGCGGCCTGCTCGGTACTTTCTATGCCCTGCGACTGGAAAAACTTTCAGAACGCACCCAGATCCAGATCCCGCTGGAAGTCACAGCCGGCCCCGGGCTCTATATCGGCCACCTGGGCCGTGTGATCCTGCATCCGGATACCGTACTCGGGAAAAATGTGAATCTCTCCACCGGCATCACCATCGGGCAGGCCAACCGCGGCAGCAAAAAAGGAACGCCTGTGATCGGCGACAATGTATGGATCGGGACCAATGCCGTGATCGTGGGAAAGGTAAAGATCGGCAATGATGTGATGATCGCGCCGAATGCCTATGTGAACACCGATGTGCCGGATCATTCCATCGTAATCGGCAATCCAGCCGTGATCCACCACAAAGAAAATGCCACGGATGGCTATATCAATCGGCAGGTATGACCCTGTCAAAGACCAGCAGCCGGTTCACATCCTCCGGTTCCGTCACCCGGTAATCCGTCCCTTCATACTCATAATAATCCTTATCTGCCATCAGATAGATGCGCCGCACGCCTTCTTCGGCAAACTGCTCGCACCGCTCTTCCTGATCCGCTTGCAGCGTATATGTGATCTCATGCTGAATGCCTCCCTGGCGTACCAGATAGAAATCGCCCCATCCCCGGGCACGATAATCCCCGATGATATCATAACTGAGTGCCACGATACGGACATCCGCATCATCCGCGTCCCCCTGGGTGATCATGTAGTGGGACGGATCCGATGCATCCCGCATCTGACAGACCATATCGATTCGCGCCCGGTCCGCTCCCCATGCCAACGCTGCCACCAGGACCAGTCCCGGAATGATCAGCAGCCATTTCTTATCACTGTTCCACTGCAGGCTTTTCTGCACTGCCGCTGCGATCGTCAACAGCAGCATCGGCAATGCCGCAATAAAATAGCGGTTTTCATACAATCCGCCACCGCGGCTTAGATATCTGCTGTATACAAAAACCACCCCCAGAAGCAGTACCGGCACAGTAAGCAGCGCGGTTTCCACACTAAGCCATCTCCGATCTTTCACTACTATAACGAACAGCAGTATCCAGGCCGCGCCAAAGCATACCGTCAGCAGCAGATTTCCCCCCAGCAGATAGGCGACCGTCTCCGCCAGATCCCGGAATGCCGGTCTCGGGATCCAGAAATTTTCCGCAGTTACCGATGTCATCAGCCTGGTGGCCACAAACCAGGGTACAAACAGCCCGCCGGACACAAAAAACGGGATCAGAAAACGGAATTTCTTTTTCTTCAGAAAAACAAGAAGTACACCGCCTGCACCAAGCAGCGCAAACAGCAGCACTCCGAAATAATGTGAGAAAAGCAGAAACAGCATCGCGATCGTAGTGAACACATATCGCATCTTTGTTGCTTTTTCATGCAGGAGCAGCAACAGATACAGCGTCATGGCCGCCCCAAAATACATCAGCGAGTAAGCACGCAATTCCAGCCCGATCCGGTTGCACACGGTTTTGGAACAGATGCTCAGCACCACGATCATCAACGCCGCAATCCGTCCGTATCTCTTTCTCGCGAATAGCCCCAAAAACAATGTGCCTCCCAGGGTCAGCACTATGCTCAACAGCAATAGGCATGTCTCATACGCCGGCAGGTAGTGATAGAAGGGCCAGAGCAACACGGCATACAGCGGCAGATTGCTGGCCTCATAGGTCAGATAGGTATGCAGCAGTTCCGGAAGCGTGGTGTCGCCGCACACAAAGCCTACCATCGCCATCTCATCATACCAGAATTCTTTCTCTGTGCTGCCATAGAGCAGATAGCACAAAAAAACGAGCAGCAGTGTTACAAATGCTGCCCAAAACACCTTGTTTTGTTTCTTTTCATCCAATGAAAGCTTCATTCAAAAAAACCTTCTTCAGCACATCCTTCATATGTTCCCGGGAATACACCTCTCTGCGCAGTCTCTCATACGCCTCCATATCCGTCAGCGCAAACAGACGCTCCCTCGTCACTTCATTCCAATCCGAAAAACCGATCCCCGGCACTTCATTGTTTTCCAGCACTGCCGCGTAACTGATGGGCACCGTATCCAGAAAGACCGCTTCCTGCAATACACCGGAGGTCTGCGTACCATACTGGCTCGGGCGATACGGCAGCACCACAAAATGCGCCTTGCCAAGCATCGTAAGGTATTCTTCTTCCGTCAGATTGACATCCCGGATGATCACCTTATAGCCGGCTGCCGCCCGCAAACGCTCCAGTCGTTCTTTATCGTAAAAGCGGCCCGCGATCTGCAACGGATAGCCATTCTTTGTAAAGCATTCCACCAGCTGCTCGATCTCCTTCTCCGCACCCATGGTCCCGATGCACACCGCCACCTCTTCTTTCGTGCGCTTCCGGTATGGTACATAGAACGCTTCCTCATAGGGATAATCCGGCACAAATACCTGCTTCGCGTTTTTAAACTGAAAACGCGGCCCCGACGAGATCACACACTGCATCTTCTTCTGCGCTTTTTCAAAGATCTTCTGTTTGATCTTTGCCACCGTGCCTCCGTGATAGCCGTCCAGAAACATGGTGCAGTAGATCTCTTTGCCATGATTTCCGAACAGTGCCAGATACAACATCAGATAAAACTCCGTATTAAAAAACCAGATCTTCTCCGCCTTCGTATGCCGGAAAACCGCCCGGATATTGGCAAACATCCGCAGTTTATTCGCGATCTTCGTAAACACGGAATTATGCCCCTTCATAACGATCTGCTTCTTCAGCACTTTGGCGCCCTTTGTACTCTCCGCCGCAGCCGCCTTCAGCACGCAGCGCGGTGCAAAGACTTCCACGTCAAAATCTTCGCTGATCATAGAATGGTATGCCGACAACACTTTGGGCGCATGTCCCACCGCCTTGCCTTCCACATCACAGCGGCCCTGATACTCCGCCATACAGATCAATTGTTTTTCTGAAGTATTCTCCATATAACCGCTCCGGTCATTTCCTTTCCGTAACTCTATAGTCTACCGGTCTGAAACAGATAATATATACGCAGCAGCAGGTGGATCATGGACGGGCTCACTCTCGCCAGCTTCGCCGCCATCCGGTTCTGCTTTCGGCTCTCACCATCCTTACGGATCCGCTTAGCAAGAAACTGAATATCCTGTTTCAGCCGCGAGCCAAACTTGGTACCGCTCTGATACAACGGCGTCTCCGACAGGATCTGACAGCATGCCGAAAAGTGTCTGGACAGTGCCGCCGCATAACAATCCGGGTAGTTTGCTTTCACAAAGCACAGCATCTGCCGGCTATGCCGGTAATACGCCGGGTTTCTCGTACGCGATGTGGCATACATGGTACTGCTGCCGCGCTGCAGATAATGATAGGTCACATGATCGCCATACACCGCCTTCGTTGCCTGCGCAAAGATGCGATAGATGGTGCCCATATCCTCGGCTTCCGTGCCCTCCGGAAAGCGCACCTCATCCCAAAGCGACTTCTCCATCAGCATGCCCCAGGGCACACTCATAAAATGCTCCTGATACAGCAACGCTTTCAGACAATCCTCGCCCTCATAACTGATAAAGGAAAGGGCATCTCCCAGAATTGCTTCCTCCGCATCCGGTTTCTTCTCCGCCATTTTGGCCACATCCGCCGGCTTGCATTTCACATGCCCGCTCTTCACGATCTGCGCCCCGGTCTGTGTCATCAGTTTCCGCAGATATGCCAGATGATCCTCCGTCACGGTATCATCGCTGTCCACAAAGGTGATCAGATCTCCCTTGGCCTGCCCGATGCCGTAATTACGGGCAGCAGCAGCTCCTTTATTGTCCGTATGGAACACGCGGATGTTCGGATGGATCTCCGCATACTCATCACACAACCGCCCCGAAAAATCCCGCGAACCGTCATCCACCAGCAGCAGTTCAAAATCCGTATCCGTCTGCGCCAGGATGCTGTCCACGCAATCCATAATATAATCCTGTGCCTGATACACCGGCACGATAATACTGATCAAATCCATACCCCATACCCCGCCAGAAATTCCCGCATCTCATTGTAATCCTTAAAATCCTTGCTCCAGCCGTGGACTGCGAAAGGGATCTCCCCCTTCTCTACCGTCTCCCGCAGATGGTATTCCAGCGCAAAGGCACGACCGGTCTCGATGTCTGCCGGCCGGAAGCCATGTTTGCTGTCCCTGCCGAATACACCGAAAAAAATATCCTCATTGCGCTTCCAGAACCAGTAGATCTTTCGCCAGCGGAATTCATGGATCAAAGTGCGGCAATGCTTTACATGCCGTAACGAAAATCCCCCGTTTCCCATCACGATCCCGTCGCCGTTCTTTTTGCAGCAGCGGATCCGGAAAAAGGGAAACTTCCCGGTCTTCGGACAGGTCCACTCCCAGATGCGTCTGGCCGGCTGCCAGGGAGCACCGTAGTAGTCATAGCCCTTTGCGATAAACTCCGGGATGCGGTCCCGGTCCTGCCACACCACCGCATCCGGCTGGGCGATCAGCAGGTATTCGTAATCCTCAAACGCGGTATAAAAATCTTCTGAAAGCAACAGCTTATTATAGCCGCGGATCCCCTGAAAATACTTATCCGGAAACCGTCGGAAGGTACCTTTGGGAAAATACTCCTCATACCACGATACCTCCAGACTCTGCGGCACCATAAAGACGATATCCCCGGTCAGTACCTGAAAATAGCGTTCCACACAGGCCTGTTCATCCGCATCGAACTGCGGTTTATAGGCCGGGATCAGGGCAACATATTGCTTGCGCTCCGCTTTTGCTCCCATCACTTTGCGTCCTTAATACTTTCGTTACGAAACTGCTCTGCGATCAGATCCGCCGTATGATGCCATGAGAAGCGTTCTTCCTCCGCCTCCACATTTTTGCGATACTGTTCCTGCTTCCCGTCACGGAAGTAGGCATTGATCTTGGCTGCCAGAGCCGATGCATTGGCCGACGGCACGATGGATCCGGTCACACCGTCCGTTACCACTTCCGGCAAGCCGCCCACATCCGTGGCGATCACCGGCAGTCCAAAACCAAAGGCGATCTGCACGATGGCCGACTGCGTTGCCGAGATATAGGGGCATACGCACACATCCGCTGCCGCAAAATACGGTTCGATCTCCGCATCCGGCACATATCCGTCCCGCACTTCAAACACATCCTGCGCACCGCCCTTTTGCATCAGTGCGTCATATTCCGGTCGTTTTCCCGCAAAATCACCGACCACAAAAATCTTTACATTCTCCACATTACTTTTGATCAGCGGTGCCGCTTCGATCAGATACTTCAGTCCCTTATATTCCCGTACCAGTCCAAAGAACAGGATCATCTTTGTCTGATCCGAAACTCCCAGCTTCTGCCTTGCTTCCGTCCGGTCCATACCGGTCAGTTTAAAGGCGTTATAGGTCGGCAGCACCGTCCGGACATAGGGCATCTTGGGCAGCATCTTGTTCAGATCCGCCGCATCCAGTTTGGAATGCAGGATACAGAAGCTGCCCTTCTTTAAGGTTCCCTTCGTCAGCAGCTTATCCATCGGAAAGCGTTCGTGGGGCAGCACATTATGGCATACAAAATACACCGGAACACCCTTCATCTGCTTCAGCATGCTCTGATAGCATGGCGCAAAATAGGGATGCCACCACTGCATGATCACCAGATCCGGCTTGCTGGACATGACCGTCATGCCGGCCAGAGCCCAGTTCATGGGGTTCGCCGTATTGATCACAAATTCCGCCCCCGGCACCGCAAAGGTCCGGTTTCCGTAGTCCTTCTGTTCCTTTTTAAACATAAACTTCGGATACTGCAGGCTGTAGGAAAACACCTGCACATCATAAGTCTTTTTCAGTTCTTTCGCCAGCAGTCCGGTGTAATGGGAGATCCCGCCCTTATAGGGATACACCGGGCCGATGATCGCGATCTTCTTCAGCTCCGCCATGGTTGCCTCTCACATGTTTCTAGTGCATTTCTCTGCGTATTCCAGCCATTCGTCCGTGATCTTCTTCACAGACGCGTCTTCTACGATCTTTCTGGCCGCTATGCTCACACGCTCCGCATCCTTGGGATATTCCAGCATCTTACGCATCGCCGCCGCCATCTCTTTGTCATTGCCCACTTCTACCAGCAGGCCGTTTTCACCATCTTCGATCAGTGCCGCCGGGCCGCCACTGGGGCAGTCCGTTGCCACTACAGGCAGGCCCAGTGCCATAGCCTCCATCAGCGCATTGGGCATCCCCTCGTACTTGGACGATAGCACATAACATGCCGCGTCCGTGATACACTTCTCCAGATCATTGTGATCCCCCATAAACAGGATGCGGTCCAGCAGATGATGGGAACGCACCCACTCCCGCACCTGGTGGATCGTATTGTCCTCGCTGGCCCCGCCGTAGATTTCCAGATTGTATTCCGGATAATCCTTCGTCAGTCGCTCAAACGCCTTCACCAGCGTCATATAATCCTTTGCATCATGGAACCGACCGACACTGACAAAGACTTTTCTGCGCTCTGCTGCACGCTCGATCCCCTGGTATTTCGGATTCAGCGGATTTAAGATCACCGCTGCCCGTTCCGCTACTTCCTTGTCAAAAAAGTCTCTGGCACCGGTGGTCTGAAACACAGCCCCCGCCGCTTTTTTATACAGATAATTCGCCAGCGCACGCTGCTTTTTGGATGCATAATCCACTGCCGGATTGCTGCGCACGGAAATGATCACGGGAATATTTAACCCCTTTGCCGCCAAAACCGCCCGGTAATTTGCCGTCTGCATAAAGGCAAATACCACATCCGGCCGCTCTTCTTTCAGACAAGCCTTCAGTTTGCCGATCCTGGTGCGCATACGGAAGATCCGGCCTTTCTTTTCCTCTTCTTCCGTCAGACCCACATTGATGCGCCGCACACTTTTGGCCAGCGGGTATTCCTCTTTGGAAACACACAGCGTCGCCACGCACACCTCTATGCCGCGTGAAGCCATTTCCGCGGCCAGCGTGGTTACCACACGTTCCGCGCCGCCTTTTCCCAGGCTATAGATATGGAATAAAACCTTCTTGATCATTGTTCCCTATACCATTGTTCCAGCATCAACACATTCCACACGATACGTGATGATGCCCCGTTCTTTTGAAAATTCCGCCACAACTGTTCCACGCTCTTCGGATCCAGATAACCGTCTTTGGCCGCCTTGCAATCCGTCATCAGTTCATTGGCCCACTGCGCCGTATGCCCTTCGGTCAGCCATTTGGTCAGCGGCACGGCAAAGCCCTTCTTCGGCCGTTCCATCAGTTCCTTCGGTACGTGACGGTACAGCACTTCCTTCAGGACCTTTTTCGCCGTCACTCCATCGTATTTATACTCCGTGGGCAGGGAAAAAGCAAACTCTGCTACCGCCGGATCCAGCATAGGGATACGGTTTTCCAGCGATACCGCCATCCCGGCCCGGTCCACTTTGACCAGGATATCATTATGCAGATAATCCCGCAGATCCAAAAGCTGCAGATCCGCCATTTCATCCGCTAAGATCCGCTCCTGCGTGATGGGCAGCCCGGAAAATGCCAGCCGGTCCACCAGCGGATCCGTATGGTCCACCGCTTCCTTTAACTCCAGGATATTCCGTGCCTGCAGGCACAGTCCTCCGCGGTAGCCCTTCTTTCCTGTCGGAAGGACACACGCTGCTTTTCCCACCCCCGCACGCAATGCCCCCGGCACACCTTTGATATGATTCCAGAGTTTCT
>JAFXQR010000041.1 GCA_017526985.1 Lachnospiraceae bacterium | reverse complement strand
GTCTTTACTGCCCGGCGACTTGGCGGAGACTACGGCAGGCCAGAGTCCACCTCATCCGGCGCTGGCGCGCCACCTTCCCCTCAAGGGGAAGGCAAGATGCCTTCCGTGAGGTGATCTACAGCCCTACAAATACGAATTTATGCAGGAACAGTTCCCGTGTCTTGACAATGTAACACCTGCAACATAAAATAGGTAGGAATAGACAAATCATACAGTTAATCTATAGGAGGTTTCGACTATGGCAAGCATCAGTCTGCAGCGTTTGATCGACAAGCAGAAAATGACAAATCTCACGGAAGAGATCGATATCAGCGGGATCAAGATCACCCAGCCGGATATCAACCGTCCGGGTATTCAGCTGACGGGGTATATGGAGCATTACGATGCGACACGTCTGCAGATCATGGGTTTTGTAGAGTGCTCCTATATGGAGTCGCTCTCGGAGGAACAGAAGAAACCGATCTATGAAAGAATATTGAGCAATAAGACACCGGCGTTCGTATTCTGCCGCGATCTGATGCCGGATCCGTTGTTTAAGGAGACGGCGATCAAATATGGCGTGCCGCTGCTGTCGACATCCAAGGCGACATCTACTTTTATGGCAGAGGTTATCCGCTGGCTGAACGCAAAGCTGGCTCCCTGCATCACCGTGCACGGTGTGCTGGTGGATGTTTACGGTGAAGGTGTGCTGATCACCGGTGAGAGCGGCATCGGTAAGAGTGAGGCGGCTCTGGAACTGATCAAGCGCGGACACCGTCTGGTGACCGATGATGTAGTGGAGATCCGTAAGGTATCCGAAGAGACGCTGATCGGTACGGCACCGGCTGTGACCAAGCACTTTATTGAGATCCGCGGTATCGGTATCGTGGATGTGAAGATGCTCTTCGGTGTGCAGTCGGTTAAGGAAGATCAGGAGATCAACCTGGTGATCAAGCTATCCGAGTGGTCAAAGGATAAGGAATATGACCGTATCGGTATGGAAGAAGAATATGTGGAATATCTGGGCAACAAGGTGGTATGCCACAATATCCCGATCCGTCCGGGACGTAATACGGCGCTGATCTGTGAGTCGGCGGCAATCAACCACAGACAGAAGAAGATGGGTTACAATGCAGCAGAGGAGCTGTACAAGCGTGTACAGGCTTCCCTGGAAAAGAAGGTAGAATAATATAGAGCCCTTGCGATGTAGAGGAAACGATACTTTAGGAGAGTAAAATAAAATGGGAAAAGTGATCTTTGGTGTGGATCTGGGCGGCACGACCGTCAAGATGGGATATTTCGATACGGAAGGCAATGTGAAGGATAAGTGGGAGATCCCTACGCGTAAAGATGATAACGGCAAGAACATCCTGCCGGATATCGCGGCATCCATTAAAAAGAAGATGGCCGAACAGGGCATGGAAAAGAACGATGTGATCGGCGTGGGTATTGGCGTACCGGGACCGGTAGATGCCAACGGCGTGATCTATAAGGCAGCCAATCTGGGCTGGGATGTTTTTTCGGTAAAGGAAGAGCTGGCAGTACTGTTGGGCGGGATCCCCGTAGAAGCCGGAAACGACGCCAATGTGGCAGCTCTGGGCGAGATGTGGCAGGGCGGTGGCCGCGGCTATAAGAACCTGGTGGCCGTGACTCTGGGTACCGGCGTGGGCGGCGGTATCATCGTAGAGGGGAAGATCCTGACCGGTGCTACCGGAGCAGGTGGCGAGATCGGCCATATCCATATCGTGGATGACGAGCCGGAGGAATGCGGCTGTGGTAATCATGGGTGCCTGGAGCAGTATGCTTCCGCAACCGGTATTGCGCGTCTGGCAAAGAGAAGACTGGCAGCAGATGATAAGGCTTCGGTATTGCGCAACGGCGAGATCTCCGCAAAGACGGTTTTTGATGCGGTAAAAGAGGGCGACGAACTGGCAAAGGAAGTGGCTGTGCAGTTTGGACATTATCTCGGAAAAGGGCTGGCAGCCGTGGCTTGTGTGGTCAATCCGGAGATCTTTGTGATCGGCGGCGGTGTGTCCAAGGCCGGCGATGTACTGTTTGACTATATCGTAGACGAATATCAGAAATATGTGTTCCGCGGCAGCAGGGAGGCAAAGTTTGCCCTGGCAACGCTGGGCAACGATGCCGGCATTTACGGAGCTGCAAAACTCGTGCTGGGCTGAGTCTTGAACGGCATGGAAATCTATGAACAACTGAAGAAGTACAGTGATGATGTGCGCAGGGACGAGCCTATGCGAAAGCACACGACCTTTCGTGTGGGCGGCCCGGCGGATTTTTTTGTGTCTGTAAAAAACAAGGATGCACTGGTAGAGGTACTTTCGTTTTTGCATGAAAACAAGGTGCCGTATTTTCTGCTGGGAAACGGCAGCAACCTGCTGGTGTCGGATGCCGGTTATCGTGGCGTGATCCTGCAGCTTACAGACGAACTGGCGCAGATCGCATTTGACGGAGAAACGGTGCGGGCCGGAGCCGGTCTGCAGTTGATGCGGTTGGCAGCACAGGCGGCAGAGCGGAGTTTGTCCGGGCTGGAATTTGCTTCCGGGATCCCGGGAACCCTGGGGGGAGCCATCGTGATGAATGCCGGTGCTTATGGCGGTGAGATGGTGCAGGTGGTCGAAAGCGTGGATCTTTTCTTTCCCGAGGAAGGCATACAGACATTGACCGGTGAAGAGATGCAGTTTGGTTATCGCCACAGTATCCTGAAGGAAAAAGAAGGCGTGGTGCTCTCGGTGGTCTTGCGCTTGCATTTTGGTGAAAAAGAGACTATTATAGACAAGATTGCCGATCTGAAAGAACAGCGCCGTACGAAGCAGCCGCTGGAATATGCCAGCGCAGGTTCCACCTTTAAACGGCCGGAGGGTGCTTTTGCCGGGAAACTGATCTCGGATGCAGGGTTAAAGGGATATGCCATCGGCGATGCGTGCGTGTCGGAAAAGCATGCGGGCTTTCTGGTAAATAAGGGAAACGCCACCGCGGCAGAGATCTACCGTCTGATCCGTGAGGTGCAGCAGAAGGTGCAGCAGGCATCCGGGTACCGGTTGGAGACAGAAGTGATCCTGCTGGGCGATTTTGAATAAAATAAGCTGATTTGAGGCTGAAGCATTATGAAGAGACCTGTACAAAAACGCAGACGTGAATTATATTTTGATGTGTTATGGATCATTTCCATTTATTTTTTGATCTTCTCCTATTCGGAGGGGGCAAATTCCTATACTTTGTGCGAAGTGGCTACAGTGCCGTATTATGTGTGTCTGCTTTTTTCTATTTTTTCCCGTTTTCCGCTCTGGTTGTGCCTGATGATCTCCGGGGCATTGCTCCTGGATGAAGATGAAAGTATTATGGATATCTGGAAGAAGCGGATCAGCCGTCTGTCGGTCATATTGCTGATCGCTTCCTTTGGCTATTATATCAACGAGGTGCTTGCGCATAGGGAAGAATTTGATCTGACGAGCTTTATCCCGGATCTGTACAGCCGTGATCAAATACCGCAGTTTTGGTATCTGTATGCATATTTGGGATTTCTGATCTGTCTGCCGTTTTTGCGCCCGATGGTCAAGAATATGCGCAACAGCGTATTTCTGTATCTGATCGCGGCGGTATTCATACTGTCTTCCATTCTGCCTTTGATCGACAGTAGGATTTTGCTGGATCGCTATAGCCTTAATCCGAATATGAAGCTGGAATGGCTGAACAATGTGATCTTTATTTATCCGCTGATGGGGTATTTTTTTCACAACAGACTGCAACAGGAAGTATGCAAAAAGATCGCCCCCCTATTGATCGCCATCGATCTGGTGTGGATGATCTATTATGTGTATATGCAGGCAATGAGTGGTGTATCTGTCGGAAATTATGATATGCATCCTTCCTATCACAGTCCGGTGACCATGCTCCATTGTGTGACTTTGTTTATTACGGCGAAGGCATACTTCAGTAAGAGGGAAAAGAGTAAATGTCAGCGCTGCATAGGCAGTTTTGGCGGGTGCTCTCTCGGGATCTATCTGTTGCACGGATTCTTTATCAATGGGCGTATTGAAGCGATCGAAAGGATCCGTCTGATGCTGGGGGGCGATATCCAAAATGGCCGTGCAGTGTTCGCAGGCTTTTTGTGGGCTCTGATCGTGTACCTGATCTGTTTTATGATCACCTGGCTGATCCGCAGGATCCCGGGGATGAAACGGTTGACCTTGTAAATTCTTTATCGGAGGACGCTTATGCGTTTTGTGATCGTCACCGGAATGAGCGGTGCCGGAAAACAGACAACAATGAAGATGCTGGAGGATATGGGCTTTTATTGTGTGGATAATCTGCCCCTTCCTCTTTTTGATCGTTTTGTGGAACTGGTGGCACGACCCGGCGGTGAGATCAGTAAAGTGGCTCTGGGGCTGGATGTGCGTGCGGACCAGGACTTTGATGAAGCGGAGCTGGCACTGCAGGGCATGCGGGATAAAGGCATCCAGTTTGAAGTGATCTTTATGGATGCGGATGATGCCGTGCTGATCAAGCGATATAAGGAGTCCCGCCGTGTGCATCCCGTGTCGGGTGGCGGCAGTCTGGAGGAAGGCATCCACAGAGAGCGCCAGATCCTTCAGAATGTAAAGAAGCGTGCGGATTATGTGTTTGATACATCCAACCTGCTGACCAGAGTGCTGAAGGAGGAGCTGGATCGTATCTTCCGGCAGAACCAGGAATACAGCAGTCTGATCGTACGGGTGGTGTCTTTTGGATTTAAGTACGGGATCCCGATGGATGCGGATCTGGTTTTTGATGTGCGTTTTCTGCCCAATCCCTATTATATTGAAGAACTGAAGCGCCAGACGGGAAATGATGCACCGGTACATGATTATGTGATGAGTTTTCCGGAGGCGGAAGAATTTTTGCAGAAACTGACAGATCTGCTGCAGTTTCTGATCCCGAATTATATCAAAGAAGGCAAGCATCAGCTGGTGATCGCCGTAGGCTGTACCGGCGGGAAGCACAGAAGCGTAACACTGGCAAATGAATTGTATCAAAGCCTGAACAAGCAGGGAAATTATGGAATCACAATCACCCACAGAGATGAAAAACTCTAATTAATCAATATGTCATTTTCAGCAGAAGTAAAAGCAGAATTAGATAAGCAGATCGGGGCATCGAGGCATTGCCAGATTGCCGAGATGGCGGCGTATGTGGCGAATATTGCACAAATTTCCGATGGGAAACTGCTGTTTCATAGTGAAAACGATAGACTTTTGAAAAAGGTCTTTACATTGATGCAAAAAACATATAGCATTAACTCGGATGACGAAGGCGGAGATCTTACCGTCTCGGATCCGGCGCAGGTTGCATATGTAACCGAGTCCGTGCGGTATTCCGAGATGCAGGGAGGTGCAGTTTCCCCTTTATTATTGAAGAATTCGTGCTGCAGGCGTGCCTACTTAAGGGGCTGTTTTGTCAGCATCGGTTCGATGAGTGATCCGGAGAAACATTATCACCTGGAGTTTTACTGTAGTGAGATGCCGCAGGCGGAGCAGTTGCAGGCGGTGCTGCAGGAATTCGGGATCAAGGCACGGACAACGGTACGCAAGGGACACACGATCGTGTATCTGAAGGAGAGTGAGTCCATTGCTGATTTTTTGAGCGTGGTCGGTGCGGTGCAGGCGATGATGGAGCTGGAGAATCTGCGGATCGAGAAGGAATTGCGGGGGGATGCCAATCGGCGCGTAAACTGTGATACAGCCAACATTCAGAAGACTCTGAATGCGGCGGAACGACAACTGGAGGATATACGGTATCTGCAGGAACGATATGGATTGCAGAGACTGAGTGATCCCTTGCGACAGATGGCGGAGGTACGGCTGGAGTACCCGGAAGCTACTTTGGCGGAATTGGGGGAAATGCTCGATCCGAAGGTGGGAAAGTCCGGGGTGAATCATCGGTTGCGTAAGTTGTCGGAGATTGCCGAGGAGCATCGAAACAGGTGTGGAGGATAACAGAAAACAAGGAGGTTCACTATGGAAAAGACAGTAACGGTGGCATTAAAGGATGGCATTGATGCGGATGTGGTATCTGTGTTGGTGCAGACAGCTTGCAGATTTGACAGCAATGTATACCTGAAGGAAGGTATGCGCCGCGTGAATATGAAGAGCATCATGGGGATGATGAACATGGTAGTGCCCAAGGGCAGGGATGTAACCGTGATCGCGGAAGGGGACGATGAGTCTTCGGCAGTGGAAGCAGTAGAGACTCTGCTGGCCGGCTGAACAGGGATGTTAATAACCCTGCGATCGGAACAGCAGGTAGACCAACCACAATAGAATCAAGTGTACGGGGTAGAAAGCGTAGAAGAAGTATTTCGGCTGTCTGCCCCGTTTTCCGTTGTATAGGGAGATAGGGATGAGGCTTCCCAGGGCAAAGACTTCCCGGTTGCTGGAGAAGAGCAGCGCCAGACAGCAGACGGCCATAGCCGGTATCGGATAGCGCCGCAATAAATATGCTGCAAAGATGGCGAGGATACCTACAAAATTGTAATCGGTGTAGAGCAGGAATGCCAAACAACACCCCAAAGCGATCAGGGCGACATATAAAAAGGATCGGTAAAGAGCAAAAACAACAGGGGATGTTTTTTTCGCGGAGTTGTTTTGGAACGTAGTGATCTCCTTTTCGAAACTGTCCATGGCCCAGATCATCGCCAGACCGATCGCCAGTGTGAAAAAGACATTCTGGGAATGCCAGAAAAATGTCTGGCGATAAAAGGCTAAGTCAAAGGGCACCTCGGAGATGAGCGCAAAAAGAAAGAGCCGCAGGAGATACTTACCCTTACTGCGGGTGTGCTGTAAGCCCTCGACCAGTAAAAAAATATAGAGAGGGAATGCGATGCGGCCGATGTCACGTAAGATATCGTAGACATTATAGAGTGTACCTTCCTTACTGCCATGTAACAGGTATTGCAGTGTAGATGCACCGATGTGATCGATCAGCATGGTAAGCAATGCGATCCATTTGAGCACGGAAGCAGGCAGCGGATTGGAGGAATCTGTGGAAGTACCCCCATAAAAGGGAGGATGCCAGGCAAATCTTTGCAGATTCACCTGGCATAAATTATGAAAAAGTTTTTCTGATAATGTCTTATTCAGTTCTCTGGACTTCTGTGTATCTCTGTCCTTTGATGATATTATCATAGCTTATAAAAATGGATGAATGATGTTGCCAAAATTAACTTAAACAAAACAAATTATGAACGAAATATGAATAGCCGAAATTCGTTCTTATGCCTTTTCCGGTTCCGGATAATCCACGCCAAAAGTGTCTACAGTCATAGTCTTGATCTGCTGGTCTTTTACCGGGCGGTCGCTATAATCGGTCTTGGTTTCCGCAATGGTATTTACCACATCCATGCCTTCGATCACCTTACCGAATGCAGCATATTCACCGTCCAGATGCGGAGAGGTCTTGTGCATGATAAAGAACTGGCTGCCGGCAGAGTTCGGCATCATGGAGCGTGCCATGGAGAGTACGCCGGGCGTGTGTTTTAGGTCGTTTTGGAAACCGTTGTGGGAAAACTCGCCCTTGATATGATACCCCGGGCCACCCATACCGGTGCCTTCCGGATCTCCTCCCTGCAGCATAAAGCCGTTGATCACGCGATGGAAGATCAGGCCGTCATAGAAGCCTTTTTTGATCAGACTGATAAAGTTGTTGACGGTGTTCGGTGCGATCCCGGGATATAATTCCGCTTTCATCATACTGCCGTCTGCCATAGTAATGGTTACGATCGGATTCTGTGCCATAATGGTTCTCCTTGATAATTAAATGAATAAAAAAAGCAAGTGCAAAATACACAAGGACTATTGTAGCGGATTTTCTGCTTTATTTCAACATGAAAGTATGGTATAGTAGAAAGCATGAAAAAACAGACTATTTTGATCGTTCACAACAAATATCGGATCCCGGGCGGGGAAGATGTGGTGGCCGAGAATGAAGCGGCACTGCTGAAGGAGCATGGGCATAAAGTGCTTTTTTACTCCAGGGATAACAGTGAGATTGCGCAATACGGCAGTCTGCGGAAAGCGTTGTTGTCAGCAAGCAGCATCTTTTCATGCAAGACCTATCTGGATATCCGGCGTATTATCCGTGAGAACAATGTAGATATCGTGCATGTGCATAACACACTGCATCTGGTGAGCCCGGCGGTGTTCTATGCGGCGGTGGCCGAAGGTGTGCCGGTGGTGCAGACGATGCACAATTTCCGTATGCTCTGTCCGGCAGGGACATTTTTCCGGAAAGGACAGATCTGTGAGGATTGTGCCAGAGCGGGACTGGAGTGTGCTGCAAAAAACAAATGTTGTCACAGGAGTTTTTGGAAGACGCTGCAGTTGAGTGCGATGACGCAGTTCCATCGTATGACGGGGATCTACAAAAAAGTGCATTTTATCTGTCTGACGGACTTTAACAAAGAGAAACTGCTTTTGTTGAACCGTGGCGGTAAGCAGCAGATCGATCCGGATAAGGTGTATGTGAAACCCAACTTCACAAAAGAGCCGACGGAGAGCGGGAAGGTCACGGCATCCGAGATCGCGACTTCCGGGCAGCCTTATTATGTGGTGATCGGGCGTATCGAACGGCTGAAGGGCAGTACGATGATCGCAAAGGCATTTGCCAGAACCAGAAAACGGGTAGTCTTTATCGGATCCGGAGAGCAGGAGGGTGCGCTTTGCTGTTATATCAGCCGTAACCATCTGCAGCGGATCGAGCTGGCAGGACAGCTTTCGCATGAAGAAACCATGCGTATCCTAGCCGGGGCTCAGGCGCTGGTAAGTGCATCCCAGTGGTATGAGACTTTTGGCATGGGTGTGATCGAGGCTTATGCAAGAAAAGTACCGGTGATCGCATCGGATCAGGGCAATGTCGGCAATCTGGTGATCGACGGTGTGACCGGTAAGAAATATAAAAACAGCGTGGACTCCCTGAATATGGCGCTCACGGCATTTGAAAAACTGGATCGTAAGCAACTGGGAGAGAATGCATATAAAGAATACTTGGAGAAGTACTCGGCAGAAGGGAACTATCGGATGCTGAAGGAAATCTATGACCAGATGACCGGGGAAAGTTAACGGGAGACGGCCACAGTGTATCGTATAGCACATATATTGGCATATTTTCTGAATGGAATAGGAAAATGGCCGGAGTATATTGATTGGTATTTGGCGTCGTGCAAAGCAAACAGCACGATTGATTTTTTTATTTTTACAGATGATCATTCGCTGGAAAAATGGGAAGATACGCAGAATATCCACATTGTATATATGACATTTGACGAGGTGGTTGGACGGATCCATGACCGGGTGGGACAGGTAAAGATCACAAAACCCTATAAATTATGTGATATGAGGCCTGTCTTTTGGAAGATTTTTGGAGAATGGATTGAGGGATATGATTTCTGGGCATTTGGAGATTGCGATCTGATCCTTGGGAATCTGAGAAAAGTATTTACGGATGATTTTCTGGATCAATATGATCGGTTTCAGGTGTTGGGAAACCTGCAGATCATCCGAAACACTAAAGAAGTAAATGAACAGTATCTTTTGCCCAGACCCGAATGGTCCAGAAATGGGGATTTCACTTGGGAAAAAGTATGCTCAACGGAAGAAAATCTGGCTTTTGATGAATGGAATGGGATGCCGATGCTGGCTCGTGAAAATGGCAAAAGGGTTTTCTGGACGAGAGAGAATTTTGTAAATATCTATCAGCCGGAGAAGGGCTACAAAAAGATGATCGACAATACGGTGCAGCATAATACGCTGTTTCAGTATTGGAAATGGGAAAACGGCGGTATTTTTCATATCAATAAACTGACCGGAAAGAAAAAAGAATATTTATATATACATTTCAGTAATCGAAAATTAAAAACAATACCCTATAAGGGACAAAATAACATCTATATTTCGGCGAATTCCGAGATCAAAGATCATATACGATGGCAGGACAGCTGCTGCGGGAAAGATTTCTTTGTCGTATATTCCAGGAAAATAAAGGAGTATATCCGGTGGCACCTGGCCCATCCGCATGGAAAAGATAAATCAGAGGAATAAGGTATATGAAGCAGGAAGATTTTCCGATCAAAAAAGAAGCAGTAGAGCACTTTGCGGAAGTAAACCGCCGGCAGTGGAGCAAAGACACGGGAAAGATAGAGGAAAAATATGTTTTTGTCAATCTTTCCATGGTACGTATGCAGATGGCATGGGTAGTACCCAAGTTGCTCTACGCAAAGGGAGTGGCGGATACAGTGGGGGCAAAAGTGATCGTGATCACATGGCGGGAGCAGCCGCTGTTGGATGAAGTCTGTGACTCCTATGGTTTTACGCATTATTGTATTGAGAAAGAAGATAAGAAAAATCTGCGTTTTTTTGCTAAGGCGCTGACAAAGGTGCTGTTTTTTATGTTCCGTGATGGTACAGGCAGCGGACTGCAGAAGTTAAAGATTCATGAGTTTAATGCTGGCAGGGCGATCTATGAGGATATCCTGCGCACCTCGGAGCTTTCTACGATCCGCAGCGCGAGAAATAAGATCTGCATCAAAAAGGCAACACATATCCTGTGGATGTTCTATACGCTGCAGGCCTATTGCAAAAAGCACACGCCGGTCTTTGCGCTGGCGGATGATGCGGCCTATCACGAAGCATTGCTGTCTTCGCTATTCCATACCTGTGGGGCCAAAGTGGTCAACAGCAATCAGGAGCAGGAGATGGTGCTCGGCTTTGATGCCAACGGCAATCCGAACCGTATGCACCTGATGATGCAGCTTAGGTACCGGGAGATGATCGATGCCCTCGGGGATAAGGAAGTGGAACAGGCGGAGCAGATCCTGGAAGAACGTTTCCGCGGAAAGAACGGCAGGGATATCGACCGCGGCGCCTTTAAGGACAAGCGGGTACTGACCCGGGAAGAAGCTGTGGAAGAACTGCATCTGGATCCGAAGAAGAAAAATGTGGTGATCATGGCGCATACCTTTACGGATGCCGTATATAATTACGGAGATCTCTTCTATCGGGATTATTATGACTGGACGGAGAATACGCTGGCACTGGCGGCGAAGAATGATAAAGTCAATTGGATTTTAAAACCGCATCCGACCCGCAGTGCCTATCACGAATCACTGGATTCTATCGAGGATATGTTTGAGAGATATAAGAAGGACAACATGTTTTTCCTTTCAGATGAGTTCAGTGCGGAGAGTATTAAGAATCTAGCGGATGTGCTCATCACCATCGGAAGCAATGCCGGAGGAGAGTTTTCGGTAGTCGGGATCCCGTCAGTGATCGTGGGCAAACCATTCTACGGAAACCTTGGTTTTACGATTGAGCCGTCTTCGCGGGAAGAATATGAGAAATGCCTTGCGCATATTGCGGAGGTCAAACCGCTGGATGCGGAACAGATCCGCACTGCGAAAAAGGCGTTTTATCTGCGCAATCATTATGGCCCTGCGATCCTGGGGACGAAATACGATGATGAATTCGGCAGTCTGGTAAACGAACAATATAAGCATATGGGCGATAAAATGGCGCTGGCTTATTTTGAAAGCAATCGCGGCACAGAGAAATATAATACACAGATCACGGAAAGTATTACGGAATATATGGAACAGCATGATATGAGAACATGCAAGTATTATACCCAGGGCGTGATGCGTGCAAAGGAGCTGTTATGAGATTTTTGGACCAAATGCTGCACGGACCGAAACAGTGTATTCACCGGTCGAAATGGAAAGGAAAAAATATCACTTTTGAAGGAAAGGCAGAGCTGGATTCGACGGATCAGTTTGAAGGGTACAACCGTTTGGCAGATGGCGTGACCTTTCTGAACAGCAGGATCGGTTATGCCAGTTATATCGGTGAGGATTGCTTTATTAAAAATACCGTGATCGGACGATATACATGCATCGGCAACGATGTGATGACGATGGCAGGAGACCATCCGACAGAGGTATTTGCATCGATCCATCCTGCTTTTTATTCTACACATAAGCAGTGCGGATTTACTTATGTATCCGAGGATAAATATTCGGACTTTAAGTGGCTGGATGCAAAGAAGAAGATTACGGTAATAATCGGTAACGATGTGTGGATCGGCACCGGTGTGAGGATTATGGAAGGCGTTAAGATCGGAGACGGGGCAGTAGTTGCCGCCGGTGCGGTCGTAACAAAGGATGTGGAGCCGTATTCGATTGTGGGCGGTGTTCCTGCAAAGCATATCAAATACCGGTTTACGGAGGAGCAGATCAAAAAACTGCTGAAACTGTGCTGGTGGAATAAAGGAGAAAAGTGGATCCGGAAGAATGCGGAACTGTTTGAAGATGTGGAAAAACTGCTGCAGGCAGAGGATTAAACAGATTGGCGTAAATTGTTTTTGAGAAGAATCATATAATATATTTGGGAAGAATATAGAGAGATGTTGAAGAAAATTTACGCTGTTTTAGATAAAAAACAGAGAATAGAAGTAGTATTGCTTCTCGTTGTAATCTTAATCAGTTCAATTTTTGAATTACTGGGGGTATCGGCAATTCTGCCATTGATCAAGGCGGTTACGGATCCGGAAATGATTGAAAGCAGCAGTTTTTTTCAATGGATTATGATTTGTCTGCATTTGGAAAGTGGCAGAGAACTGATCGCTATTTTATCTATAAGTCTGGCAGGTGTTTATGTAATAAAAAACTTATATATTTTGTGGATGAACCGAGTAGTATACAGGTTTATTTATCAAAATCAGGCAAAACTTGCCGGGCAAATGTTCGAATGCTATGTTTCACAGGATCTGCAGTTTCATTACAATCATAATGTTGCGGAGCTAAACAGAAATGTAGAGTTAGATGTGACCAGTTTGTTTTATGTAGTTCAATGTATTTTACAACTAATTACAGAAATACTGGTTTGTATACTTCTTGTTGCATTTTTGATATTAACGGATTTTAAAACTACTATGATATTGGTAGTTTTGATGATCCTTTTGGCTATACTGTTTCTGTTTGTTTTTAAACAGAGACTAAAGTATTACGGGGTTAAAAGCAGAGAATATTCGGAAGAAAAATCGAAATGGTTTTTACAGACATTTAACGGGATTAAAGAGATAAAGGCGATCGGGAGGGAACCCTATTTTATAAACCGGTACAAGTCGAATTACGAGAATTATGCAAGAGTTATGCAGCGTCAGCAGGAGTTGAACTGTATCTCAAAACCGGTAGTGGAAATGATATGTATTTGCGGAATACTGATTTTTATGGCACTGCGGATCCTGACAGGAGCCGATATTACGCAATTTGTACCGGTGTTATCTGTGTTTGCGGTAGCTGCATTTCGCATGATGCCATCCTTTAACAGGATCAGTAATTATCTGAATGCCATCATGTTTAACAAAGCATCTGTCGATGGGGTGTATCATAATCTGAAAAAGATAAAAGGTTTATCGAAACAGCGTGATACAGAGCAGAAAACAATTTCAGAATCAACGGCTTTTGAGCTGAAGAAGGAAATCCTTTTGGAAGAGCTGACCTATGCTTACCCGAATAAACCGGATGTTATGGTATTAAATGGCATTAATATGCGGATTCCCAGCAGAAAATCCATTGCGCTGGTAGGCGGTTCCGGGGCGGGAAAGACGACATTGGCCGATGTTATATTGGGGTTGTACCAGCCGAAGTCGGGAAGGGTACTCGTGGACGGAAAGGACATTTTTGAGAATCCGGCCGGCTGGCGAAAGATGACAGGGTATATACCGCAGAATATTTATCTGCTGGATGATACGATTCGTGCAAATATTGCATTGGGAGTGCCGGAAGAAGAAGTGGATGACGAAAAGGTATGGGCTGTACTGGAAGAGGCGCAGCTTGCAGATTTTGTCCGGAAGCAGAAAGACGGCCTTGAAATGAATATTGGGGATCGTGGAGTTAAACTTTCCGGAGGACAGAGACAGAGGATAGGGATTGCGAGAGCACTGTACACAGATCCTGAATTGCTGGTATTGGATGAGGCAACATCTGCTTTAGATAATGAGACGGAACGGGCAGTTATGGATGCGATATTTCACTTATCCGGAAAAGTGACCATGGTTGTGATCGCTCACAGGATTACAACTATTAAGGATTGCGATTATATATACAGAATTGCGGACGGCAAAGCGACAGAGGTTTCCTATAGTGAGCTTACGGAAAGAAACTAAAATAGATATAAATGGGACAAGTAATACGCTTGACCAGCTGATCTCCGTGATTATACCGGTATATAATGTTCAGGATTATCTCAGGGAATGCGTGGAAAGTGTAAGGCACCAGACGTATTCCAAACTGGAGATTTTGCTAATTGATGATGGTTCAACGGATGAAAGCGGGACTATATGTGACGAACTGGCAGAAACGGATGACAGGATTTCTGTTATACATCGGAAAAACGGAGGTTTATCAGCAGCGCGGAATACCGGGCTCGGGATATGCAAAGGAGAGTATGTATGCTTTATAGATTCTGATGATAGGGTATCGTCGCTTTTTGTCGAAACTTTGTATAAAATGTGTGTGGAATCGGGAAGCAAAGTGGCTGTGGCAGGTATTTCCATAATAACTGCAGACGGTAGTATTTTAAGTGATAAGGGTACGGAAGAGGCAGACAGCTCTGATAACAAGAAATCTAAATATACAGAGTATACTTCGAGACAGGTATTGGATCGCTTTTATGATATGAAGGTACACATCGATACAGTTGTGGCATGGAATAAACTGTACAGACGTGATGTGATCGGAGATTTTTTGTTCCCGGAAGGGTATGTTTATGAAGATGAAGCGACCACGTTTGCATATTTATATTATTCTGATATAATTGCATGGACTGATTTGAAATTGTATTTTTACAGGGAACGTTCTGGCAGTATTACCAAAAATGATTTTTCGTTAAAGCGTATGGATGTACTGAACGCATACAAACGAAGAAGAGATTTTTATCTGAAACATGGGGAGCAGGAATATGCACTCAGAGAAGAATACTATCAGCTGTCGGCGTATTTGAAGTATTATTATCTGGTTGGAAAGAATCTTCCGGAGGAAAAACAAGAAAGAAAAAAACTGGCAAAACAATTCAGAACATTATATCGGAATTACGATAGAAGAAAATGGGAAGGGAAACGCAAAGTATTATATGGAGTGTGTTATATTTTTCCTTCGCTATACGGATGGTTAGAAAGTATCAAAGATAATGGCAGGATACAGAAGTAAAAAAAAAGAAGATAAGCATGACTATGCAAGTATAAAACAAAAAGCAATACGAAAGATACATGGTATGTTTTACCGTAAGGTAGGAGATAAAAAGAAAGCATATCCGTTGTATCGCTCGTATCGGCACAGAAATAAAAAGCCTGTAAATGGAGAAACCTCACATTTTATTACGGAGGAACCGGCATATCTGGCCGGATTTGGACACGGACTGGGAGCATGGAGAGCCGGATTGATCGCATCTACACTGCTTCCGGCGTCTTATGCCTATTCTAAAATGGTGAATGAAGAGTGGGATGAGGTGCTGGGACTGGGAGAGAGTTTTCCGCAGGCAGATGAGCTGATCCGGAAGGGTTATAAGAAGGTGCTGCTTCCATATTATGATATGTCGTCTGAAGAAAGTCTTGGATTGATACGTGATATTATGGCTTCTTATAACGGACAAAAAGTTGTCTTTTTTAATGAATATGAGCAATGGACCAAAAAAGGTGATGATATACGTGGAGATGAGTTGATCCGGGAGATCTTCTGGGCATCCGGCCAGAGAAAAAAAGACAGATTATTATATGATCCGGCGATGATTAATGTGGCGGTTCATATCAGGAGAGGTGATGTGGAAACTCTTCGTAATCTCGGCGATGCAAGCATGAACAGAAGGTGGATGGAACTTGGCTATTATACTCGCTTAATGAAGGATCTCGCAGAGAATTGTCCGGAAGCCGGGAATAAAAAGGATCTGCATTTTTATGTTTTTTCAGAAGGCCGGGAGGAGAATTTTGCTGAACTGACTGACATTGTTATGAACAATGGTAAGAGGTTGAAGATCACATTCTGTCTGGATATGGCGGGCCCGGCTTCTTTTCTCCATATCTGTCATGCTGATATCATTCTGGCGGCTCCCAGTTCGTTCTCAATAGAAGCAGGTGCAATATGCCGTGGATTGAAAATTGTACCGGACAGAGACTGGTTAATTGTCCCGGATAATGATGAATGGTGCAGGGCAGACGAAGAAGGCGTGTTAAAAGGAAAGAATATAAAAGAGTGGATTGACTGGGCGTTCAGGTAAAGAAAATTGGAATATATAAAGAAACTTAACTATTTATTAGAAAACAGAACGAAGAAAAGGATGCTTTTTGTACTCCTGATCATTATCATTGGTTCAGCTCTGGAATTGTTGGGAATATCTATTCTGCTTCCTATTATTAATCTTGCGGTGGATACAGACCATGCAACGGATAATTTTGCATATCAGACTGTGGAAAAGGTATTTGGGACAGACGGTTTCGAGGGGACATTCATATATCTGATGGTAATCACTATGGTTGTCTATGTTGTAAAAAACGTCTATCTTGCCTGGATGAATGCTTATAACGAACAATTTGCCAATGATGTGAAGCGCCAGCTGGCTGCGAGACTCATGAAGGCGTATTTAAAAGAACCTTATGTTTTCTTCCTGAATAAGAATTCCTCAGAAATAATCAGAAGCGTTAATAACGATACATCCAATGTTTTCCAGGTGGTGAACAACCTGATCATGGTCTTGTCCCTGGGGCTTACATCAATGACGCTGGTGGTATATCTTGCATATACCAATTTGTTGCTTGCGCTTACTGTATCAGCACTCCTGATCGTATGTGTGGGCAGTATCTTTATTGGCGGAAAAAATATAACCAGGCGCTGGGGACAAGAGGTTCAGCGAAGCAACGCGCAGCTTATAAAGTATGTGCAGCAGGCTTTTGAGGGAATAAAGGAAATAAAGATCCTGAACACTGAGAAATATTATGAGAAACAATATGATAAAGAATATGCGCACCAGAGTTCTCTTCAGCTTAAAAGTAAATTGATCAATGTTCTTCCCAAGTATATGATAGAAACGGTATGTGTATGTGGTATACTGGCATATCTTATGTTGTGTGTGGTTCGGAAGGGAGATTATAAGACACTGGTAGCGCAGTTGGCGATCTTTGCTGTGGCAGCATTCAAACTGCTTCCTTATGTGAATTCCATATATGCGTATGTGAATACAGTAATTTTTAATCGAGCTTCGATTGATCTGGTGTATAGGGATATAAAGGCTACGGAAAATACGAGTACAGATACTGATGAGGCTGACTATAGTCCTTTGTCATTTGAAAGATGTATTGAGGTTAATAATGTTTCCTTTCATTATGAAAAATCTGATAGGAATATTGTCGAGAATGTCAGATTAAAAATTGAAAAAGGTCAGTCTGTAGCATTCATTGGACCTTCCGGTCAGGGAAAGACTACGATGGCGGATATAATTCTCGGATTGTTAGAACCACAGTCCGGCGAGGTAACTGTGGATGGTGTTTCCATAAGGGAGAGTGTCAGAGGGTGGCATGATCACATAGGGTATATCCCGCAGTTTATTTATCTTTCAGATGAAAGCATAAGGAATAATGTTGCTTTCGGCATAGAGAAAGAAAAGATAGATGATGAGAGGGTTTGGAAAGCGATTGAGGAAGCTCAATTGTCGGATTTTGTAAAGAAACTGGATAATGGTCTCGACACTATTGTTGGGGAACGAGGAACAAAACTTTCCGGGGGGCAGCGGCAGAGAATCGGAATTGCGAGGGCACTTTACCGTAACCCTGATTTTCTTGTTTTTGATGAAGCTACATCGGCATTGGATAATGAGACGGAGCGTGAAGTAATGGCTTCGATCAATGCCCTTCATGGAACAAAGACAATGCTGATCATTGCACACAGACTCAGCACGATAGAGAAGTGCGATGTGGTTTATAAAATTGAGGATAAGCAGGTGAGTATAGTATGATAATATTCAGGTTGAGCGGAGGATTTGGTAATCAGTTGTGGTCATTCGCGGCAGGTTACCAGCTGGCAAAGGAAACCGGCGATGTATATGCCCTGGATACTTCAACCCAAGAGGCACCCTGGTTTTTCAGAAACTATGATATTGCCCACTATAATATAGAGTTTGATAAGAAAATCTGTTATCCGCTTGGAGACAGAAAAATAGACCATCTTTTCTGGAATCATTTCTACAGGCGAAGGAGCCTGGGGTTATTTACTCCGACGATAGAGGAAAGGGATAAGGAGCATTATGATCCGGAAATTTTAGCGGGTCATAAAAAGGGAACAACCGTATATTATGTCGGAGACTGGCAGCATCTTCAATATTTTGAAAAGTATCAGGATGATATTCGCAGGATGTACGTATACAAAGAGAAGCTTTCTGTCCCTGCGGCAGCTTTAAAGGCTGAGATGTCAGATAATCCACGGAGTGTGGCAGTTCATGTAAGACGCGGAGACTATGTAAAGATAGGAATAGCCCATAATGAGGAGTACTACCGGAGCGCTGTACAAAGAATGGCTGAATTGCTGGGCGAAGGTGCGGTGTTTTACTGCTTTTCCGAGGATCTTGAATGGGTGCGGAAAGCCTTTAATGGTCTGGATTATGATTTCAGGTATATGGATTATACATCTGAAATGAAGGATCTTGAGGATTTTGAGTTGATGAGGGTTTGCTCTCACCAGATAATATCACGAAGTACTTATAGTTGGTGGGCGGCATGGCTAAACGAGAACCGGGATAAAAGAGTGATATATCCACAGACAAATAACTATGCTGATAAAAAGACTTGGTCTGAGAAATGGATATGTATTTGAATAATGCATTTGGTGATTGATACATGATAGAAAAAAAACCGATACGATTAATAGAATTATTGTGTATTATTTTTCTTTTCTGTTGCTTTGTACTTGAATTGAGATGTTGGATATACCCGGATATCCCAAAAGAACTCAGGGAAGGTACGCTTATTGCTATAGCATCACAGTTTGCATCCGGAGTAAATCCCTATATTATGCCTTCCAATGGAGGAATGCCGGTTTTTTATATGTATGGTTTTATGGCCCCGTTTGTTGCCGGAGCAGTGTCGGCAGTGACGGGTTTGTCTGTACTGATTACATCAACGATCTGTTATGCAGTTTATAAGATCAGTGCTTGTATATTAATGGGCGCTCTTATATATAAAAAACATAAGAGATGGGAACTGGCTCTGTTATCGGCAAGCATGCTATATGCTTGCTTTTGGAGATATACAGTATATGGTGGTGTATTTCCGGATGCTTTGGGATTGTTTTTGGCGATGCTGTTATATTATGTTTTTGTCGTGGGTATAGAAAAAGGAAAACAGCATCCCGTTCTTCTGGCATTCATTGTTACGATTATGTTTTACACGAAAATATATTTTGCGTTCACTTTTCTGGGCATTGCCGTTTATTTCCTGGTATATGAAAAGAGAGAGTTCTTAAAGTTCATGATAGCCGGGGCGATTCTTTGCACATCCAGCATAGTTGTTGTAAATCTTGTTTTTCCGTTATACTTTACGGAAGCAGTTCTGTATATGTCCGGTAGTCCTGATTATAGTATACTATATTCTTTAAAACAGTTAGTGGCTTTAGGGAAGCTTTTTCCTTTGCCGATAGTAGCTGTTGCAGCATATGTGCTATACAGAGGAGCAGGTTTTATAAAGAAAAAAATAAGCGTGGAGCATTTTTTTGGATTTCCGCTGATTTGTTTCTTCTGTATGCTTTTCGTTGCAGTTTATTTTGGAAGAAACAACGGAACATGGCTGACGTATTTTTTGCAGTTGCTGGTACCCGCGCTTATTATGTTGTTTTGTGAGGCCTATGTGTTTGGAACTGACAATTTTACGGGCAGCAAATCCAATCATCCGTTATTGAAAGGGATTGGGACTGACGGATGGAAAGGAGGAGTGTTTTATGCAATCCTCGCTATTTTACTGCTTGTTCCGATGGTTCCCTATTCGCTAAACAGATCTCTGGATGATTCGCAATTGTCAGAATGGGAAAAACTGTATAATGAAATGGATACGATCAGAGAGTGCAGACCGTCAGATGATGTACTTATACTTGGCTCGCCATTTGCGTTCTATTGTATTAGAAATGGGTTGAATACTATAGATGCCGGAGAGTGTCAATATATAAACAACAAAGTGATGGATAAATGGAATAATGACAAGCAACTACAGTTGATTTTTCCGTATGCAAAGGATATTTATGACTGTTTTCAGAATGAAACACATAGTGTGAGGAATAAAATATTGAATGCGGAAGCAGAGTATATCATTATCGATGATGAAATATATGAGTATGATATGGATGGAGATATTTTATCCTCGTATGATTTATGCGGTGTTTATCCGATCATGGTGGGAAGTTTTGAAAGAGAAATAAAAATCTACAGGTTACATTGATCGTAAGGAAAAGAAAAATAACATGAATAAAAAGAGTATTAAGCAGCATATTGATAATGCTTTATTTGCGGATAGAAAAAAACAGATGGTGGTAGCAGTTTTTCTTGTGGGATTACATACTCACAAACGTGAATATGAGTAATGCATTGGCAAAATGTTTATTTGGATGACAAATTGGGGCGGTTAGTTTATTAGGTAGTCTGATAAATCTGTTTTAGGACGGAGTAGCAGTGAAATGGGAACCATTCTATATAACATATTTATTATTCCGATAGAGTATATATTGGAATTTGTATATGTCTTTCTTAAGAGAATCATCGGGAATCCGGGATATGTCATCATAGGCGTCAGCCTGGTGGTGAATCTTCTGATATTGCCTATATACCTTCGGGCGGATACTATCCAGGCAGAGGAAAATGAAAAACAGAAAAGCATGCAGGGGTGGATAAATCGAATACATAAGACATTTTCCGGTGATGAACGTTTCATGATACTCCAGGCGTATTATAGGGAGATGGATTATAAGCCGGGCAGTGTGATCAAGGTGCTGCTTCCAACGATTCTTCAGATCCCTTTTTTCATTGCGGCTTTTCATTTTCTGTCAAACCTTCAGGATCTAAACGGGGCTGCGCTGGGGCCGATAAAGAACCTTAGCGCACCTGATGCGTTGCTGCATATAGGTGGTGTATCTGTCAATGTCCTGCCGGTACTCATGACATTGATAAATTTCGGTTCCGCTGCGATATACCTTAGGGGTTATCCTTTAAAGAACAAGATACAGACCTACCTGGTGGCAGCGGTTTTTTTGGTGCTGCTCTACGACAGTCCTTCCGGGCTTGTTTTCTACTGGACTCTGAATAATATTTTTTCGCTTGGAAAGAATGTAGTGATGAAGTTTATTCCTGTTAAAAAGAAGGAAAGCAGGGAGACCCGAACAGAGAAATCCGGCAGGTGGGAGAAGGACATGATACCTGCCCAGCTGGTTCTTACCATATTAATGGGGCTTGTGATACCCTCTGCTCTGATAGCTTCTTCTGCTGCTGAATTTGTCGTTACTGCGGATCCCAGGAATCCCGTACATTATGTAGTTTCGACATTTGCGGTAGCCACAGGCTATTTTCTGGTATGGACTTCCGTATTCTGCTACATTTCGGCCGGAAGGATAAGGAAGGTGTTGTTTCATGTGATAAATATAGGCGCTGTTGTCGCAGTTGCCGACTATATGTTTTTCGGTAAGAATCTTGGCATAATATCGGCAGACTTGTTTTTTGCTGTATTCCCGCATTTTTCCGGCAGGGAAAAGATGGTCAATATGATAGTCATAGCGATCATTGCAGTTTTGATGTTCCTGATGGGAAGAAAGATCCCCACTGTGACATCGAAGTTATGTGGGGTGCTGGCAGGTGCGCTGCTTATAGTCGGCCTGTACAATGTTGTAACGATAAATCAGGAGATTACTGCTAATTCATATCTTTTGGAGAGCAAAATGCGTGATGACGAGCCTATATTCAGGCTGAGTCGTACCGGCAGGAATATAATAGTATTCAGCATTGACGCTATGATCGGCTTATATTTGCCATATATGGCGGCAGAAAAGCCCGAGATGAAGGAAGTGTATGACGGATTTGTTTATTACCGTAATACGGTATCCTGCGGGAGTAATACGGCCATAGGCTCCCCGGGGATGCTTGGTGGGTATGAGTATATCCCTTACTATTCCGGACAACGAAGTGACGTTACCATAGAAGAAAAGAATTATGAATATACCACACTAATGCCGAGACTTTTTTCTGAAAATGGTTGGGAGGTAACATTATGCGATATTCCCTATGCCGGATATCAGCTGGTTCCCGATATGTCTATTTATGATGATATGGAAGGCGTAAAAGGGCTTAGAACCATGGGGTTCTACATGGATGAGGATGTGCTGGATAATGCTGAGTCCGTGCGTGAAAGAAATCTTTTCTGGTATAGTCTCTTCAAGATTACGCCGGTTATCGCCCAGACAACGGTTTATGACGGTGGTATTTATTTTTCGTCTAAAGGCGTTTCGGATGTGGGAGGATTGTATTCCTCACATTTCATGGAGGCCTACGAGGTGATGGACCGTCTTGATAGACTTTCTGAGATTACGGATGAGAAGACGGATACATTCTTAATCCTGAATAATGACATCGCTCATGACCAGCAGACTCTCCAGCTTCCGGATTATACCCCAAGCAGCCATACAAATGAGGGCGCGGAGGAACCGGGATATAGGGTGGATGACGAGGGAAATGTTTTTTATCTGGCTAAGGATGACTCTCAGCCTTCCTATTATCATATTAATATGGCGGCCTTTCTTCAGATAGGAAAGTTTCTGAACTACATCAAGGAGCAGGGCGTGTATGACAATACAAAGATAATCGTAGTATCCGATCATGGAAGATCTCTTGGGGAATTTCCTGATCTTGGAAATAATGAAGTGACGGAGTTGGAGGGTGTAAATTGCATGCTTATGGTGAAGGACTTTGATGCGCATGGCACATTGTCTGTATCCGATGAACTTATGTGCAATGCTGATGTCCCTACAATTGCAATGGAGGATGTTATAGAGAATCCGGTCAATCCCTATACCGGGAACAAAATAGATTCTGAAAAGAAAAATGACGGATTATATGTATTGTACGCTTTTGATTTTGGATTGACACCGGCGGATTACTTTGAATATTTGTATGAAGAACAGAAATGGCTTCATGTTGAAGAAGATGTGTTCGTTCGTGACAATTGGACTGAGATAGAGCCTTGAATATTCAGGCAGAAATGGAGACTTTATGAAAGTAATTGTTGATATAAAAGCGGGATTGGGAAATCAGCTTTTTTGCTACGCATTCGGGTATGCAGTGGCAAAAAAGACAGGCGGTAGTTTAATTATTGATACATCTGTTTTGGATCGAAAAAGAATAAAAGACAGGTACTTGGAGATTTTGAAGTTTGATCTTCCGTATAAAAAAAGAATATCTTTTTATTACACCTATAATCCTTTTTTGAAAAAGCTAAAGACAAACAGAATTATGAAACGTCTGGCAATAGGATTGAAAACGAAGATATATAAAGAAGAAAATCATTTGGGATTTGATAAAAGAGTATTTGAGGAAAAAGAGAATATCTATTTTGATGGATATTGGCAGAATTACAGATATTTTGATGAATATCGGAAAGAGCTTACTGAGATAATTAAACTGAAGGAGCCGGATGCAATCCGGGAATTTCAGGACGAAATAGAAAAAAATAATAGTGTATCAATCCATATACGACGGGGGGATTATGTTTCGGTTGGATGGGAAATTCCGATGCAGTATTATCTGGATGCATTAGAGTTGTTGAAAAGCAAGACGACATGTTCGAAATTGGTGGCATATGTATTTTCGGATGATATTGATTATGCCAGAGAGTTTCTTGAAAAGAGTGTCGGGGAAGACATTATTATCAAATACATGGATTATACAAATGAAAATAAAGTAGTATATGATATGTATCTTATGAGTTGTTGTAAATACAATATTATTGCAAACAGTACCTACAGCTGGTGGGCAGCTTATTTAAGCAAAAATGACGATCGAATTGTAATTTGTCCGGAGACAGGAACATGGAATGAGAATTTCTATCTTCCGGAATGGATAAGGATTAAGGTATAGTGTGCTTTGGAAGGCGGGTATTTGGAGATTTGAATAATATTAAAAAGATATCCAAGTGCAAAGAATTGATAATTTGCGGTTGCTTATTTGCACTTTGCCTTTTTGCGTGGTTTAAACAATTTACATATTTTAATTATTCCGGTAGCGAAGTGACTTTTGATAATGCTGAACTTACGGGGTATGCTTCGACGGCAAAAGAAAAGGAGTTTGTCCTGGATTCGGGATATGATTTCCGCTTGGGTCATATTATATTTTGGGCAAATCGTTACTCTGATATTGAATTAATAAATGATAGTTTGGCGGAATGTATTTATACGGTATCAGATTACTATGGAAATGATGTAGAAGCTGTTATGGAGCCGATTCGACTTGAGCCGGGGGGGAGATTCCATTTTGTGGCAGACGGAAGAAACGGATATGTGGTTTCCGCATATGGTAGTGCACCTGAACAAAGTATTGATGGATTGTATATAAACTATAGCAATAGTGCATATATGAAGCATTGGAAACAAGGGACAGTAATCACTCTTGTTATGATGATGTTTTTTATGCTTCTGTTTTGCATTTGGTCGGTTGCGTTGCCGGAAAGTTTTAGAAAAGCAGCCGCTTGTGTCTGTGTGGTAATGGGAGGTGTATTTCTTCTTGTTTCGGAAATTTCAGTAATAAGTTTATCGGAAGATACTTGGATCATGCTTCCGAGAATGCTTACTATATATCTGTCAATATTTGCGGTCATATGTGGTCAGTCAAAGGTTGGATATGAGAGTACAGATAGGGAAAAAGTTCTAAATCCATCTTTCTGGGGAATCATATGTGCAGCCATAGCATTGACGATACATTTTCTGATGTTGACAGCCAGACAAGGAAGTTTGTTGCATATATTTACCGGCGGGGAGGATTCCGGTAAGAGAATAGCCGGATATATAGTGGTATTTGTTATATTCCTTCTTTTGTATTTGGGTTTGGGCGGACGAAAACTATCTGAAAGATTGATTGTTACACTAAAGTCTTATTTTATTCGAAGAGAAGCGTTGATAGCCGCAATTCTTTGTATTTACGCTTTGGGCAGAGAATGGTTTGGTTTTCGATTGGAGTATATAATTGCGTTTGTTGCTGTTATCATTTGTATAAAGTATGCTGATAAAATTTCAATTCCTCCTATTGTACGAAAGATTTTTTATTGTATAGTAGCGATTTTGGTAGGTATTAATTCCTGTGTCATAAACATGTGGGATACCGGTCTGTGGGCTGATGTTTACCATACGGGAACGTTTTATCATTCCATGTATTTTGTGGCCAGAAATGAACCTTTTCGTGGTGGACTAAACCAAATGTATGGTCACTTCGCCCTATTCTATAAGCTGCCAATGCTCATATTTGGGAATAATCTTTTAACTATAGGTGTAACAACAGCTGTATTTGCCGGGATTGCGATACTGTTTGTACTCCTGGCTATGGATAGATATTTTAAACATGATGTATCCGGGATAATTATGGGATGCATGATTATGCCGTATCTGGTTATTTCGGAACTTTATCTTCAGACATTTCCGCTCCGCATGTTTTGGTCATTTGTCCTGATTTACTATTGTGCATGTACGAAGGAAAAACAAATGACATGGAAACGCCGGCTAGGAGGTTATCTGATTTGTATGCTGGCTATATTGTGGAATCCCGAAAGCGGTTTGGTATGTGCTGTATCTTGGGCTGTATGCCTTGCATTGCTGTCTCAAAAGGAAGTGACTTTGAAAAAAACAATATTGCAGATGATTGCGGAGATGATGTTTGTTGTTGCTGAAGTTGCGATAGCCTATAGTATTATTAAAGCATATAATATTTTGACCATGTCTGACGGCAGTGCGCTGGCAGAATTCCTGGACTGGAAAAAAGAAATGGCGACCATGGCAAGAGAAAATGCCGGCGATACCAGTAATGGAAAACTGTATTGGACAAATGCACCATGGGTATATATAGAAATTTTTCTTATGGGTGGAGTGACGGTATTATTGGAGCGTTTTGGGTTCTTTAAAAGAACAGAATTAAAAAGAACGGACCTTCAAGCTATGATGTTATTGTTATTCACGGCAGGAATGTTTGTTTACTGGATGGGAAGACCGGAAGGTTATAATCCCGTAGCACCGTATATTGCTTGTTTGATTGTGGTGGTATTTGATCGGTACGTGACAAAAAAGAGTGTTAAAAATGAGGAAACAGAGATGCAAACACATGATAGTTTACAAAATGATCTGATTATGTTTCAACATAATAAGACATTTTTTATCGGGATCTGTTTGTGCTTTGTTGTTTCTGTTTATATTTGCAGGATGCCTTCTGTTATTTGTGATACCAAAATCAATCTTTTTGATCATGCAATTGCGGATTATTCACGGGTGGATTCTTATTTGAAAAACTTTGTATGTGAAGTGCCTGAGAACACGGATGGTGAAGCTGTGGGATTGCGTGTCATTTATTTGAATCTGGGATGGGAACTGGAGAGCGACGGACTTGGTTGGGGATACGATGAAGCGGATTTTTATGAGTCTGCAAAAGGAAAGAAATATTTGCTTGTTGATGGTGAGAGTGTTCCGTATTTCAGACTGGTTAAATCAATTCCTTTTGGCAAAGCGGAATACAACTTTTATGAAAATGAATTGATTAAGGGAAACTTTTAAGAGAGTAGCGTTTTAGTATAGATTGCGAGGATTATTATGGGTGTTTTAGTGTTGCTGCCTATCGCTGCGGCTTTGGCGGTACGGTTTAAAAGAAGATTTGAGATGATGGTGTTTCCGGCGATTGGTTTGATCACCACAGTGCTTGCGATTTTCGGGATCGTGGGGAATCTGCGGATCGGCGTATACGCAGCGGTTTTGCTGGCGGTACCGGCGATCGCTGTTCTGATCGGGCACAAGAAGCAGATTCAAAAATATGTACTGACTCCCGGATTTGCGGCGTTTTGCATATATCTGGTATTCTTTTTCGTTTATTCCCGGGATCGGTATTTTATTACTGATGCGGTAAAGATGATCTATGGTCCGTCGCTGCGGAGTATGTTTTCCTTTGATTCTATGCGGGATCATTCCCCGTTTTACAATCTGAACAATCCGTTCCCGCTGGGAACATTGTGGGCGTATTTTTGCACCAGGATCCTGGGTGGTTATTCCGAATGGAAGAGCATCTTTGCATACGATGTATTGATTGTTTCCGGAGTGTTACCATTGTTTTATCAGATAAAAAAAATCCGGGAAGAAAACTGGCAATGGATGTTGATGATCGCTGTGAGCCTGTTTCTTCCACTGTTAAAAATGGAAGATGCGTATCGCAGTTTTGATATGGTGATCCCGCAGACGACAGCGATGGTGTACACCTTCTATGTCTTTTACCGTATGGTTCACGGTGCGGAACGAAAAGGAGATGTGTTATTTGCTGCATATGGTATTTTTGTTTCCTGCGTGATGACGCGGTACGGAATGTTTGCTCTGATCCCGTTGATGGTGGGCTGGTGCGCAGTTGCAAAAGACAATCGTAAAAAAAGAAAACAGCTGGTGCCGGCATTGTTTGCAGGATGTACGCTGGCGTTTGTAATGCATCTGTATATCTTTTTACATCACGAGATCACGTGGAAAGCATTGCTGTACGTTCCCGGCAGTCTGGCGGTATCGATCGTTGTCGGTGTGCTCATGGCTATGGTGATCGGAATGTACAACAAAGGTTATCGGAAGATGGCGGTGATCATCTTTGTTATGGCACTGGCGGTGGCGTTTGGTGTTGTCACGCTGATCCTGAGCCATAGTCCGTATAAGGAATATGTGATCGAAGAAGTTGTGGAATTTACGGATAAACTTTTCATGGGAACGGAGGAGTCGGAATATGTGATCGGACGGCGTGTGATCCGTATCTATGATACCACCTTTTTGTTTATTCTGATGGCGGTCTCCGGTATCGCACATGGAAAGTTAAACGGAAGATCCGATCAGAGATCCTACCTCAAAACAGATCATAAGAGTGAGGAGGGGAGTATGTATCTGGATGTTTTTCATGCTGCTTATATCTTTGGGGTATTTCTGTATTTTATGCTTTTGTGTGTTCTGTATATTACGGTGATCCGTATGCCGAAAGCCAATCCGGTACCGCAGATCGCTTCCTATGTGGCGCCGGTGATCGTTTTGTCGACGGCTGCGGTATTCTTCCAAACGGTGAAAGTATGGAAGAAAGATACCGTACTTCTGGTGGCCGGAGTATTCCTGCTGGGCTGTGTGTATACGGATCCGGTGGGAGAGATCTTTTATCGCTCAGAGAGAGATTATGTATTTCCGGTCGTGCATCAGTGTCTCGAAAACGGGACGATCACGCTTACCGAAGAGGACAGAGTATTTTATATGGATCCGCAGCTGTATCGGGATGTGTCTGTGGATTTCGGCTGGGAAGTATATCCGGCAGGCGCAGGTGCCATCAGCGGACTGTATTTCAATGCCGATCCGTATCGCTGGAGCGGCGGCGAGATCCAATTCACGATGACCAAAGAAGAACTTGCGGATCTGATCAAAACCGAAGGCTATACCTATGTATATCTGGATAATATCGTTGATTTTCATATCAATACCTATCATGAACTTTTCGCCAAGGTAGGGCCGGGCATGGTGGATGATGCGATCTACCATGTAGAATACGACAGTGAAGGGCAGTTGCAATTACGGTTTATTGCACAGGAAGATTAAGATGTTGTGGTTATACAGAATATTTAAGGCACAAAACTTTGACGGAGACCGTTACTCAGAGCCGGGGTGGTATCATGTAAAGGATAATCTATTTGACGAGAATAACTGGACGAAACTGGATGTGAATGAAGCGGAAGGAAGACCGGCAGTATCGAATTAAAGCCGGAGCAGTTTTGCGGGGTGACAGAAATTGATCTTACTGATGGATTGTTTCAAGCTGGTCAAGGGTACCGGAAAAAGTATCGGTATCTATAATCTGGCAAAAAACCTGATCGATAATTTGGTGAAGCAAAAGAAAAATGCGCGTATCATTGTTCTCGGAAATTCTTATAACCGGGAAGATTTTGATATCGAAGGGGTAGAATTTGCGGAAGTAAAATATGATCCGCGTTCACAGGCGGTATGCGCTATGTGGGAATTGTTTCTTGTGAATCAGGCAATCCGACGGATCCGGCCGGATAAGGTATTGTTTCCGCGCGGATATGTGCCCCTGCGAAATATATCCGAAAACTATGTCATCATTCATGACATGATCCCGTTTTATTATCAAAAACATTTTCCGGGAGTATTAGGAAAAACAAATTATTATATTATGTGGCGCCTGAAGGCATCGGCCCGCCGGGCATACAGAGTGATCACGGTTTCGGAATATGCAAAGAAGGATATTGTGAAGATCACAAAACTGAAAGATCCGGATAAGGTGATACCGATCCTTTCCGGTGTGAATAAGATGGATGTGAATGTGATCCGAAAAGGCTATTATCCGGAAGGGGAGGATCGGGAGTACCCGCCCTATATTTCTGCGATCGCATCCAAACTCCCGCATAAAAATGTCGTGGGTGTATTAAAGGCATATAAAGCATATACGGATCTGCATTCCGGGAAACCGGTATTTGATCTGCATATCATCGGACTGGATCAGGAGGGCGTTGACCGCACGATCGCAGAGCAGGGGATCCGGTTCACACCGGAACAAAGGGAGCGGATCATCGGATACTCCTATCTTCCGAAGGATGAAGATATGTATGCGGTGATCAAAGGCAGTAGTGTATTTCTGTTTTTGTCCCTTCAGGAAGGGTTTGGATTTCCGCCGCTGGAAGCGATGCAACTGGGAGTTCCCGTGATCTGTTCGGATCGCTCGTCCCTTCCGGAAGTAGTAGGAGATGCGGCAATACTGGTTGATCCGGAAAATGAAAAGACCGTAGCGGAAGCGTTGACAAAGATGGAAGATATTACGGAACGCGGGGAATATATCCGCCGGGGATACGAAAATATCAGGAAATTTCAGTGGGAAGACAGGATTCAGCGGTATGTAAAGGAATTGCTATGCTGAAAGGAATGTGTAAAACAGATATTGCAATGAAAACATTTAAGGGGAAAGTGCTGGTTGTATTACTGTTATTTTTAACAATTCTGTTTGCCTATTTCGGAAATACGGCATTCATTTACGAACAGTTCTAATCAGTGTATTCTTCCCAGCCGCTCCAGCTCTGGTTGAACTCTTCGTAGTCATAGTAGTCGCTGCCGCTGTAGTTCTCCAGGAATTTGCTGAGCCATTCCACATATCGTTTGTCAATGCCGATGTTGGCATATACCTTCTCCAGGGAACTGTAGAAGTTGTTATCGCCGTAGGGCAGGGTGACGGCCAGGCCGGTCAGTCCCATATTATCATCGGTACAATTGTAATATGCCACGGCGGAAGCCAGACGGGAGACCAGTCCCTTGGTTTCCTTGGAGTCGATGGAGACAGCCAAGGCGAGCATATCTGTGATGTAGTACTCCTGTAAGTCGGAAGAGACACGGCAGGCAGGCAGTGCACGACCGGTGCGGGCCACCTCACGGCTGAAATTGGTGGTGAGCAGAGCCGCTTCGTTGGCGTAGGCAAAAGTCAGCCAGCTGTCAAAAGCAGAAGGAATGTAACGCTCATCGATCAGGGCCAGAGTGGAACTGTCACCCTCACGACGGTTGTTCTTATTGGCTTCCACCATATCGTCAATGATGATCTTGGCCAGATCGGTGGTTGCGATGGAGGTGTTCTCTGCCAGCGCAGTCAGCCAACCCTCATAAGACCAGCCCAGAGCGGATTCAAAATCCTCCGAAAGGATGCAGTAGTCGCAGAAATCATATAGCGCATAGCAAAATTCGATGGAAGACATAATACATGCATCCATACCGATGAAGTCAAAAGTAACACCGGAATCCCGCAAGGCGCTCTGGATCTCATCCGTAGTCAGGGAAGCGTCATAGCGACGGTACTGATCCCATCCAAATCCGTCCACGGCGCCGCCGCCGTGATCCCAGAGGATCAGGAAATAACGGTCTGCCGGATAGTTCTCTGCGGACCAGGTGATAAAATCGGTCAGTGTAGCCGGATCGGTGCAGTCCAGCTGCTCCAGGCTGTCATCCACCAGCAGCACATCCTTTTCGTCCAGGATGAAACGCTGTGTGTGGTCATTCATGATCCCGTAGTCGTGCCATTTCTTGGTACCCAGAGTCTCGATCACGATATTGACCTGATCACTGTAAGGCGCCTTCAGCATCTCGCTGATATCTTCCGTGGCAAAGCCGTAATCGGTCTCCAGGTTGGAACCGTTCATATAGACCATGATGGTGACGGTATCCTTGCCGTCGCCGACAGGGGTTACGAGCTGCTGGCGTACCAGTCGGTTCTGTACGGCAGCGACACGCTCCTCTGGTTTTTCTTCGGGTGTGATCTCTTCTGCACCCTTACCACCCTCATTGTTCTGTGCATCTGCCAGACGCCCACGCTCGTCACTGTGCAGCCGGCCGCGTCCCGTGCTTGTCATGCGGCCGCGTTCGGAGGCGCGAGCCTGCGCTTCCTTATCACGGGTGACCCAAATAGAGCCGAGCACGGTGTAGACCACCAGGATCGATAAAATAATAAAAAAGAAGATCAATATGCGTTTTTTTCTTGTTTGATAATCCATACCCCGGATTATAACAGAAATCTGAAGAATTGACTAGTAAGGAATTGAACAGACAGCGTATTTGTGATATAATTCCATGGATTGTAAATTGAGATATTATTGCTTTGGAGGCTTTTGACCGAATGAACCAGATGTTTTTACTCTATATTGATCCGGGAACCGGGAGCATGCTTTTTGCTGCTTTGATCGGTATTTTTTCGACCCTGCTCTTTTTCTTCCAGAAACTATGGATTAAGTTCAAGTTTGTATTGAGCGGAGGGCGTATCAAGGACAAAACCTCGGACGAGAAACTGCCGTATGTGATCTTCAGTGAGGGCAAGAGCTATTGGAATGTATTCAAGCCGGTATGTGAGGAGTTTGAGAAACGTGGGATCGACTGCGAGTACTACACGGCAGATGAAAAGGATCCGGCACTGGAACAGGGATACAAGCATGTACATACGACCTTCATAGGTGACGGCAACAAAGCATTTGCGAGATTGAATCTGCTGAATGCCCGCGTACTTTTGGCAACCACCCCGGGGCTTGAAGTGTACCAGTGGAAGCGGTCCAAAAATGTGGGCAAATATGTGCACATCTTCCATTCTCTGGATGAGGGCACGGCATATCGTATGTTTGGGCTTGACTTTTATGATTCGGTGTTGCTGGTAGGTGACTTCCAGGAACGCTATATCCGTAAACTGGAGGAGCTGAGAGGCATCCCGCAGAAAGACCTGCAGGTGGTGGGCTGTACATATATGGATGGCCTGCTGGCACGCAGGGACAAAGAGGGCGAAGCAAAACAGGAGAAGAAACAGCGTACCGTATTGCTGGCACCGTCATGGGGGGAGATCTCCGTGCTGAACCGTTATAAAGAGAAGCTGATCGACGCGCTGCTGGCAACGGATTACAAAGTGGTGGTCCGCCCGCATCCGCAGTCCTTTAAGGTAGAGATGGATATCCTGCAGCCGTTGATGGATAAGTACGGCGACAAAGTAGAGTGGAACCGGGATGCAGACAATTTTGATATCCTGAACCGTTCGGATATCCTGATCAGTGAGTTTTCCAGCGTGGTATTTGACTTCGCTTTTGTATTTGACAAGCCGGTGCTGTGCTTTGCGGGAGGGCAGTCGGATATGGCGCCCTATGACGCGGCATGGATCGATGAGGAACCCTGGAAACAGCAGGTATTCCCGAAACTGGGCAAGATGATCACGGAGAACGATTTTGACCATTTCCAGACACTGATGGACGAGCTGGTGGAAAGTACCGAATATCAGAAGAGCCGTGACGATCTGCGGGAAGCGAGCTGGCAGAACCGCAGACATTCCGCGGAGGGCATTGTAGATTATCTGGTGGAAAGCGCGGCGCAGATGCAGCAGGAAGAGGAAGCAAAGGCTGTGCAGACGGAGAGCACGGAGAAAAAGAAGGCTAAGAAAGAGGACGAGAAGTAGGCAATGGCAGCAGGAGATTATGATCGCGTACAAATGAAGGAAGTGATCACGGATGGCGTATCCCGTGTGACGAATACCGTTCAGGATGCGATGCGTACCGGAGATTACAGCAATCTGAGCCGGAATGTTTCCGCTGAGATGGAGGCGTTGTTCAGTAATATCGGCCGGACGGTAAATGTGCCCTTCCAGCAGCGGAATTACCGTGGACAGGGTTTTCCGAATTATAATCAGAATCCGGCACAGAATATTCCCGGCTACAACAATCTGACCAACGGCGCCGGCTATATGAATACCCAGACCTATCACAGGGTGCGGGATATCAATCAGATGCGTTATCAGGCTGCGCAGGGCATGCCCTTTGCGGTGCCGTCCCAGCAGCAGGGTGTGTACCAGCAGCCGTCTCTGTACCGGAATATGAAGGGCTCCAAGGTCGGTGCACTGATTGGGGCGATCATCGGATTTTTCATCGGTGGAACAGCGACCTTTTTGGATATTCTGATCCTGATCGGTTCTATAGCGAGCGGAGATGTGATCATGGGGCTGTTCGCTTGTGCGATGTTGTTCACCATTTTCGGGCTGGGGCCGCTGGTGGGTGGTATTCTCGGTGTCAAGCATATAAAGAAGATATCGCGTTTTGAAAAATACCTGAAAGTACTGAACGGCAAGACCTATGCACCGATCGAGATGCTGTCGGAAATGACGGAAAAGTCCAAAGACTTCACCATCAAGGATCTGCAGCAGATGTTTGCGAAAGGCTGGTTCACCCAGGGACATATCGATGAAAAGGGCGAGACGCTCATTACCAGTGAAGAGACCTATCAGCAGTATCTGCATACCTTACAGGTCGCTGCGGAACGGGCTGCGGAAGAACGGGAGAAAGCAGCAGAAGAGGCGGCGGAGCGTGAAAAAGAGTACGGCGGATTAAGTGAGGCACAGTACGAGATCATCAAACAGGGCGAGCAGTATATCGCAGAGATCCGTAAGTGCAACGATGAGATCCCGGGCGAAGAGGTGACGGAAAAACTGGATCGCATGGTACATTCCGTGGAGATGATCGTGGATCGCGCAAAACAGCAGCCGGAATTGACGGATGATATGCAGCGGCTGATGAATTATTACCTGCCTACCATGGTGAAACTGCTGCATACTTATGCGGATCTGGATCATCAAGGCAAGAGCAGTGCAAACATCGAGAAATCCAAGAAAGAGATCGAGGATACCATCGATGTAATGAATGAGGCCTTTGACCGGCTGTTTGACAGTCTGTTTGAAGATACCAGTCTGGACATCGCAACGGATGTGGAAGTCATGAAGACGCTGTTGTCCCAGGAGGGGCTTACCGGCCACAGCTTTACTTCCAACCAAACCATTCCGGGGACAGGGGACCAGACGAACTGACCGGATGTTTTACCGTCTTTACAAGTGTGAAATAATAAAATTTAAACATAATAAATCTTGAGGAGGTTTTAAAATGGCAGAAGCAGGGGTAAACGAGGCAGTACAGGGTGTAGCAGCAATGCAGAGTGCAAACTCGGATGCGCTCTCGGAACTGAATGCAGGTCCGTCGCTGACACTCAATCCGTTTGGAACCGCAGAGGCACCCAAGCCGGAGGAGATCACACTGACCACCGGCAAACAGGAAGTGGCGGATGCAAAGGAAGTACTGGAGCAGCAGTTGACACCGGAAGAGATGAAAATGGTGGATGATTTTGCGGCACAGATCGATATCACCGACAGCGGCACGATCATGACCTATGGTGCAGCAACACAGCAGAAGATGGCAGATTTTTCCAACCGTGCGCTGGACAATGTGCGTACCAAGGATATGGGCGAGGTTGGCGAACTGCTGACCGGTGTGGTAGCCGAGCTGAAGGGCTTTAACGGCGAAGAAGAAAAAGGTTTCAAGGGCTTCTTCAAGAAACAGGCCAATAAAGTAGAGATGATGAAGTCCAAATATGATAAGACGGAAGTCAACATCAACAAGATCGTTGGTGCGCTGCAGGATCACGAAACCCGTCTGATGAAGGATGCGGCAACTCTGGACAAGATGTATGATATGAACCTGACCTATTACAAGGAACTGTCCATGTACATCATCGCCGGCAAGAAGAAGCTGGAAGAGGCAGAGAACAAGATCCTGCCGGAACTGCGTGCCAAGGCACAGATGAGTGGTCTGGCGGAAGATGCGCAGGCAGCCAAGGATTATGAAGATATGTGTGACCGCTTCTCCAAGAAGCTGACGGACCTGGAGCTGACCAGAACCATTGCAATGCAGACGGCACCGCAGATCCGTATGATCCAGTCCAATGATATTATGATGGTGGACAAGATCCGTTCTACCGTAGTGAACACTATCCCTCTGTGGAAGAGCCAGATGGTCATCGCACTGGGTATCCACAATGCGACCGAGGCAGCCAAGGCACAGCGTGCGGTAACGGATGTGACCAACCAGATGCTCCTTAAGAATGCGGAAGCGTTGAAGATCGCAACCATCGAGACCGAGAAGGAATCCCAGCGTGGTATCGTGGATCTGGAGACCCTCAACAAGACCAACCAGAACCTGATCTCTACCTTTGATGAGGTAATGAAGATCCAGGCTGAGGGACGTGAGAAACGTAAACAGGCAGAGCAGGAAATGGCTCGTATGGAGACGGAACTGAAGAACAAGCTGATGGAAGTACGCGACAGAAAGTATTGATCTTAATATGACGGATATCGTATTCCTATTTTGCGCGCTGATCCTGTCGGTGTCCTGCATTGTATATTTCCTGAGCAGGAAGCAGTTGTTGCGCTCACAAAGCAAGGTCTTTTTGTGGATCCTGATCTTTGTAACGTTTTCGGCAATATCCGATATCATCAGTAACTACATCGAGAATACATGTGTGGCTACAGGGTCTTTGTACACGATACAATACGGTACTCAGATCCTGTACCTGATGTCACACCAGACGCTGGCTCCTCTTTATGCGCTCTACATCATGATGGTCAATGGTGTGGGCGTGAAAAGGGGAAAGGGCTTTTTAATGCTGTTCCTTTTGCCCATGTTTCTCATGATCCTTCTGGTAGCGACGAATCCGTTAACCAATTGGTTTTTCTATTATGATGCCAATGCAGATTTCAGGCGTTCTGCGGGCGAGGTTGTTATCTATGTGGTCAGCGGTATCTATCTGCTGGTCAGTATCTATTTTATGATAAGATACCGGAATGCAGTATCCCGTTCAACGAATCTGGCAATCTGGTATTTTTTCAGTTTTACGGTGGTGGGTGTTGCGGTACAGTTGCTCTATCCGGATCTGAAGGTGGAGCTGTTTGCGGAGTCCATCTCTTTGCTGGGCGTGATGCTGACGGTGGAAAACGAAGATGAGTTTATCGACAGCGCATCCAGAGTGTACAACCGGCAGGCATTCCAAAGTGACAATGTGCGGATGATCCATACCGGTCACAAGTATGCTGTGGTGTGTCTGAATCTGACCAATATGCGTTTTTACACCCGTATGCTGGATTACAACGATATGACGGAAGTAGTCCGTATGATGGCACAGTGGCTGCGGGAACTGAGCAAAGATGTGACGGTATATCGTGTCACGCCGAATAACCTGGCATTGATCGTACTTTACCATGATGTGGAACAGGTAGGGGCGATCATAGACCGCATCGAAGAACGCTTTGCGGAGGGCTGGGTATACAAGAATGTATCGCTGGATCTGAACACTCTGATCCGTGTGGCCATGGTACCGGAAGAACTCTCTGAGCCGGATCTGTTGCTGGAACTGGCGGAAGAAAATGCAGAAGTGGAACACCGTGGGGTGCAGGTACAGCGCGGCAGTGAGTTGTATTTCATCACCCGTCGTGCCCAGGTAGAGGAAGCGCTGAAGCGCGCCCTGGATGAGGGACGGTTTGAAGTGTATTATCAGCCGATCTGGGATGCGGAAAAAGACCGTATCGTATCAGCAGAGGCATTGCTTCGTTTGAATGACCCGGTACTGGGACGACTGGCACCGGATGAACTGATCCCCATTGCCGAGCGCAATGGTATGATCGTGGAGATCGGCCTGGTGGTATTTGAGGAAGTGTGCGCTTTTTTAGCCGAAAAGCGCGTGAAACGGCTGGGGCTGGATTATATTGAAGTAAACTTAAGCATTTACCAGTTGATCATGGGCAATACGCTGGAACGCTTCCGTGAGATCATGAAGCAGTATGATATCAAACCGGAGCAGATCAATCTGGAGATCACGGAGACAGCTTCCGTAAATGCGGCATCTTCGCCCATCGGTGTGATCAATGATATGAAGAATGCCGGCTTTACTTTCTCTTTGGATGATTATGGTACGGGGTATTCGAACCTGACCTACATCATCAGCATGGATTTCCTGAATATCAAGTCGGACAAAGGACTGCTCTGGGATGCCGATAAGAACAAGAACTCCCGTATGCTGCTGGGGGATACGATCCGTATGCTGCGGCGCCTGGGTGTCAATGTGATCCAGGAAGGTGTTGAGACGAAATATCAGCTGGACTTTGTGCTGAATGCCGGTGCCAACCTGATCCAGGGCTTCTATTTTTCCCAGCCCCTGCGTCCGGATGCGTTCATTGATTATGTGGAGCGGTTTAAAGGAGTGAAGTCTGAGAAATTAAAATAGCGCCAGAAACCGGCGCTATTTTGATGGAGCCGAAGGGGATCGAACCCTCGACCTCAGCGTTGCGAACGCTGCGCTCTCCCAACTGAGCTACGACCCCGTAGCCTTGAGCAAGCTAATCATAGCACGCTGTTTGAAAAAACGCAAGAGTCATTTCGAAGGCGCGATCCTGCCTTTGGGATAGATTGTGGGACACAACTATGAAAACGGATAAGAACGAAACAGACATAGAACAGGAAAAAAAACAAAAACAGGAAAACAAAGCGCGGGAGCCGGAGAAAAAAGCTGCAACATCCCAGGCCAGCGATTATGAATTCATACGGGAGCAGATCAAGGAGCGGCCGGTCAACCGCAAAAAGATCCTGCGCCGTATGTTGTTTACGGCCGGTATGGCGGTGTTGTTTGCGACGATCGCGTGTCTGACTTTTCTGCTGCTGGAGCCGGTCTTCAGCAAACTTTTGTCCTCCGATACGGAGAGCGAACTGAAGGTGGTGTCGCTGCCGGAGCAGAACACGGAGGATGATCCGGTGCAGGCGGTGGTGATCCCGGAAGATGACGAGGAACCGCTGGTCATCGAAACGCCCATCGAGAATATGAGCTTAAATGATGAAGATGTGGTGAGTGGCAATGCGGTAACAGGAGATTCTGCCAGTGAGAACCGGGTGGAACCCCAGCCGACAGAGAAACCGGTGATCGCCGGAGATACGATCATCTATGAGGCTGTGCCGCTGGAGATCGAGGATTACCGGCAGCTCTACCGTAAAATGTACGCATTATCACAAGAAGTAGAGAAGAGTCTGGTGACGGTGACCGGGCTGCATTCGGATATGGACTGGATGAACGATCCCTATCTGTCTGCGCAGAAGACCACCGGTGTGATCGTGAACGATAACGGTTATGAGATGCTGATCCTGGCAGATTCCACCAAGCTGGATTCGGCGGAAACCCTGCGCGCAACCTTTTTTAACGGGGATACCGGTACACTGACGGTCAAGGCGATCGACAGCGACACCAAATTGGGGGTCTATGCGATCCGGTTGACCGAGATCGGCGCTGATACGAGAAAAGCCGTAAGTGTAGCGGTTTTGGGAGCGTCCTATACCAATAACCTTTTGGGCAATGCGGTGATGGCGGTGGGCAGTCCTTTGGGCAGTGACTCGATCTGTTACGGAGCGGTAACCTCCACCGGAAATACCGTGAGTGCCCGGGATGCCGCGTACCAGTTGTTGACTACCGATATGCAGGGGGATAAAAATGCCAGTGGAGTGATCGTCAATCTGCGCGGACAGGTAGTGGGACTGATCTGCCATGGGCACGAAGCGGATGGAATGGGCAATCTGATCCATGCGTATGGTTATAGCAGTATCCGCCGACTGATTGAGGATCTGGCCACAGGAAAGGTGCGGCCGTACCTGGGACTGCGGATCAGTGATGTGGCCGGTGATGTGGCAAAGGAATTGGGGTTGCCGGACGGCGTATATGTGGAGCAGATCGATATGGATTCGCCGGCAATGGCGGCGGGGCTGGCCAGGGGCGATCTGATCCAGAAGATCGGGGATATTTCGGTGAAAAGCGTTTCGGAATATATGAATGCATTACTGACCCAGGAAGCCGGTACGGAGGTGAATATCACCTACGCACGATTGAGCGGTGTGGAATATCGGACCATGCAGGTGACCGTGGAACTGGGGACCAAAGAATAAGAAAAGTATTGGAAAGAGGATAGAGATAATGAAGTACATCAAAGAACTGAGTGAGGGCAGTAAGATCCAGGGGATCTATTTTTGCAAATCCAAGGCGCTGACGGAGACAAAGAACGGGAAACCTTATGAAAGCGTCATCCTGCAGGATAAGACAGGCGTGTTGGACAGCAAGGTGTGGGATCCCTACAGCCCGGCGATCGGAGAGTATGAAGCGGGTGACTATATCGAAGTGACCGGCGATGTGATCGTATACGCGAATGCGCTGCAGGCAAAACTGTACCGCATCCGTAAGTGCCAGGAGATCGAGTATGATCCGGCGGACTATATGCCGGTCTCGAAAAAAGATATTTATGAGATGTACGAAGAGGTGCTGCAGCTGACGGATTCTGTACAGCAGAAGCATTTGAAAGAGCTGTTGGAGCTGTTTTTTAAAGATGAGGAGTTTAAGAAGGCGTTCCGCAATGCATCGGCAGCCAAAACCATCCATCACGGCTTTATCGGCGGATTGCTGGAACATTCTTTGAGTGTAGCCAAACTGTGCAACGCTATGTGTGATAATTATCCGATCCTCAATCGGGATCTGCTGATCACGGCGGCGCTGCTGCATGATGTGGGGAAGATCCGTGAGCTTTCACCCTTCCCGGAGAATGATTATACGGATGATGGCCAGCTGTTGGGCCACATCTATCTGGGGGCGCAGATGGTGGCGGAAAAAGTAGCACAGATCAAAGGCTTTCCGGCAGAGCTCTCCAGAGAACTGCAGCACTGCATCTTGTCGCATCACGGAGAGCTGGAGTACGGATCACCGAAGAAGCCGGCCCTGATCGAGGCGCTGGTGCTGAGCATGGCGGACAATCTGGATGCCAAGGTGGAGACCTTCACAGAGCAGCTGGATAATAATGACCGCAAAGGCTGGCTTGGTTATTGCAAGTTTTTGGACACGAATATCAGAAGGACTTGATGATATATGTATCAGAAAAATGAGATCATAGAATTACAGATCACGAACCTGGGTTCCGAAGGGGAAGGCATCGGGAAGATCGATGGCTTTCCTTTTTTCGTGAAGGGGGCGTTGCCGGGAGATACTATCCGGGCAAGCGTGATGAAAGCAAAGAAGAATATGGCATTTGCCAGACTGCAGGAGATCCTGGTACCGTCTCCGGACCGGATCAAGCCGGCATGTCCGGTATTCGGCCGCTGCGGTGGCTGCCAGTTGATGCATTTGTCCTACCCTGCCCAACTGCGGTACAAAGAGCAGAAAGTAAAAAATGCATTGCAACGGATCGGCGGAATCTCAAAGGAGCTCCTGGATACAGTGATGGAGCCGGTGATTGGAATGACCGCGACGGGCTCCCCCAAGCAAAGCTTGGGGGCAGAGCCGCTACGTTACCGGAATAAGACACAGGTTCCGTTTGGGCGTGACCGGGAAGGGAATACCATATACGGATTTTATGCGGGACATACACATGCGGTGATTCCGTGTGCAGATTGCCTGCTGGGGAGTGAAGAAAATAAAGAGATCCTGCAGGTGATCCGGGAATGGATGGATACGTTTCACATGCAACCATATGATGAAACCGGCGGAAAAGGCTTGATCCGGCATGTGCTTATCCGTAAAGGTTTTCACACAGGGCAGATTATGGTGTGTCTGGTGATCAACGGAAAGAAGCTGCCGAAGAAGGAAGCATTATGCGAACGGTTGGCACAGATCCCCGGAATGCATTCTGTTTCCGTCAGCATAAATGAAGAAAACACCAATGTGATCATGGGGGACAACTATGAGACGCTTTGGGGAGAAGACGGGATCTATGACGAGATCTGTCGTTGTAAGTACGATGATACCTGGAGCCGGATCGATGGGAGCGGCATTATGTACGGTATTTCCCCGCTTTCTTTTTATCAGGTAAATCCGGTGCAGACAGAAAAACTCTATACAACAGCACTGGAATACGCGGGGCTTACCGGGCAGGAAACCGTGTGGGATCTGTACTGCGGAATCGGAACGATATCGCTTTTTCTGGCACAGCGTGCAAAACAGGTATATGGTGTGGAGATCGTACCGCAGGCAATCGATGACGCACGGGAGAATGCGAAGAGAAACGGGATCACCAATGCGCAGTTCTTTGTGGGAGCGGCAGAAGAAGTGCTGCCGGCCTATTACCGGGGAGAATCGCCGAGGACCGCGATGGGCTCCCCCGGGCAAAGCTTGGGGGCAAGTATGCGCCACCCCGATGTGATCGTGGTGGATCCGCCGCGTAAGGGCTGTGACAGTGCGTGCCTTGAAACCATGGTGGAGATGCAGCCGCAGCGTATTGTTTATGTCAGCTGCGACCCGGCCACTTTGGCCCGCGATGTGAAATACCTGTGTGAACAGGGCTATGAACTGAAGCGGGTGCGCGCTTGTGATATGTTTCCGAACAGTTTTCATGTTGAGACCATCGCGTTGATCGAACAGATTATAAAAGCGAAGGATCATGTTCAGGTAGGTATAGATGCCGAAGAGTATTACAGAATCAAGGATTCTGAGAAGAAGACGGAGTAAATGTATCCGATGCGATATGCTTGTATGTGGAAGTCAGATTAAAAGGAGAGGGGTTATATGGATGATATCAAAAAGGATCCTTTTGAGGAATATATAAGACAGACAGAACCATCCAAACGTGAACTTGGATATGCCTGGTATACCGCCATGGGTTTGCAGGCGGTTGACGGATTGGAGACTTCCGATTACCTAAAGGAGACTGCCCGAAAGAACATTGAAGGTAAGATAACGCTTCCTGAGGCGGGTAAACTCATAGAAAGCTATTATGAAGAATCATCTGAAAGAGGAGCGGACAGAGCAAAAGAGGCAGATATCGTTTCGGCAAGAATTGCTACGATCCTTTCTGAAAAAGCATTCACCTTTTCGGTTCCGCAATACATTAATATTCACAAGAGATTGTTTAGCGGAATCTTTTCACATGCCGGAAAAATCCGTGATTACAATATTTCCAAGAAAGAGTGGGTTTTAGATGGTGAATCCGTTCATTATGGAAATGCATTGGAACTGCGGGAGATGCTTGAGTACGATATAAAAACAGAGAAGGAGTATAAGTATCCTTTAGACAGCGTAGATGCTATTATTCCGCACCTTGCTAAATTCGTCTCAAGGCTATGGCAGATACACGCATTTGGAGAAGGAAATACCAGGACCACAGCGGTTTTCTTTATCCTGTATTT
>JAFXQR010000040.1 GCA_017526985.1 Lachnospiraceae bacterium | reverse complement strand
CAAGAGCCAAGGACTTGGAATTGCTTAAAGCGGTTGGCTACGAACCGGATACGGAATATAATCCTATATAGTCGGTTTTTCTACATCATATGTACAGAAACTCAAATGATTGTGTTTAGATCATTCATATGCGAAGATCATGCACGCAAAACTGATCCGAACGCATACCGTTGCGACAGGTGCCGATTCCTGTGATTACTGGTATGTGCCGGATGAGAGCGATACTGCGAAAACATACATAGGACAGATATTATGATAGTAAAAAGGGTGATGATACGAATTCAGGAAACGGCTGGAAGAGCGGCGATGCCTGCTTTGATGAGATATTCAAAAAATGACCGGAGGTGATGATTGTATGAAGATAGCACTTATCATTGCCTGTATAGGGCACATTATTTGTGGAATAACAGATTGTATGATGGCATACATGAAAAATGGCAGATTTGAGTTTTCTGATGTGAAAGATAATAAAAAAATGCAAAAGGTTTTTGAAGGAGCTTCGTTAAAACAGCTAGAACTGGCAATGCTTATAGGTGTGTTTGCACTGTTTTTGACTGCTTTTGGATATATAGGTGTCAGCAAGATAATCTGTGAATATTCACCCGCTGTAGGGTGCATTATGCTAGGAGCATCTGTGTTCTTTATTGTATTGATAGCGGCACACCATGTCTTATGCGGTGCCACAGAATGGTTTTATGTGAGACTTGGAAGAACAGATGATGCGCTTAACGTGATTATGGATTTCTTTAAGAGAACATCTCCTGCGGCAATAGCGTATGCAGGACTCCTGGTTTTTGATATCTTGCTGTTTGTCATGGTTGTAACAGGTAAAACAGTTATTCCAAGATGGGCATGCGTATTCAATACACTTCCTGCATTTTTGATACTGGCGCCTACAAACATTCCTGCAAAGGGAAATATTGCAAATACTTCCGGGTGTGACCATTGGAGACGATACGGTCATCGGTGCAGGCAGTGTGGTAAATAGGGATATTCCATCAGGTGTGGTAGCCGTAGGTAATCCCTACCGTGTGATCCGTAAGATCACGGAAGCGGATAAAGAAAAATACCAGGTATACAGAGGATGATACGAGCGCGGTTGCGTCAGCAACATATACCATACGCGTGAGTGTGCATCCCCCGGAGGGGATGCATTACAGGAATTGCGGAGTAATTTCCTGGTAATGCATAAAATCATTCTTGACAGAATGGTTTTTTTATGGAATAATATATTTTATAAAATATAATTTTGCAAAACCAATAAAAGGAGGCCGGGATATGAAGTACGCGGTAAGATACTATACCAAGACGGGAAATACGAAGAAACTGGCAGAGGCCATAGCAAAAGAACTGGGTGTGGAAGCATTGCCGATCACCGCACCTATGGAAGAAAAAACGGATATCCTCTTCCTCGGCAATTCCTATTATGCTTTCAATATCGATCCGGAGGTAAAGGATTTTATCGCATCCCTGGACAAAGAGAAGGTAGGAAGGATCGTGAATTTCGGATCGGCAGCACTGCTCAACTCCACCTACAAGAAGGTGAAGGCCGAGGCAGACAAGGCAGGGATCCCCATGCTGGAGCAGGAGTTTCACTGCAAAGGCGAGTTTAAAGGTGTACACAAAGGCAGGCCAAACGAGGCTGACTGCAAAGCAGCGGCGGAGTTTGCCAAAAAAATAAAGGAGGAAACAAAATGATCTACGATTACGAAGTAACCACAGGCAAAGGCGAAAAACTGAATCTGTCCGAGTACAAGGGCAAGGTGATCATGGTGGTGAATACCGCTACCGGCTGCGGATTTACACCGCAGTATGCACCGATCGAGCAGATGTATAAAGATTATCACGACAAGGGACTGGAGATCCTGGATATTCCGTGCAATCAGTTTGGCGGACAGGCACCGGGTTCGGATGATGAAATACACGAGTTCTGCACCGTGCATTTCAATACTACATTCCCGCAGATGAAGAAGTCGGATGTCAACGGCGAGAACGAGCTGCCGCTGTTTACCTATCTGAAATCCCAGAAGGGTTTTGCGGGCTTTGATGAGCACGAACTGAAGGGACTGTTGGAGAAAATGTTTTCCGAGGCAGATCCGGATTGGGACAAGAAGCCGGATATCAAGTGGAACTTTACCAAGTTCATCATCGACCGTGATGGCAACGTGGTGGCACGTTTTGAGCCCACTGCAGATATGAAGGTTGTTGAGGAATGTGTAAAGTCATTATTGTAATATGGTTTAAAGGAGATCAAAGAAATGAACGAAACATTGAAAGTACTGGAGTCCAGAAGAAGCTGCAGAAAGTTTAAGCCGGATATGGTGAAGGAAGAGGAGCTGAAAGAGATCCTGAAGGCAGGAACATATGCGGCAACCGGAATGGGCAAGCAGAGCCCGATCATCATAGCGGTAACGGATAAGGCACTGCGGGATGAAATCTCGGAAGAAAACCGTAAGATCGGCGGATGGGGCGAAGGTTTTGATCCGTTCTACGGGGCCCCGGTGATCCTCATCGTACTGGCAAAGAAAGAAGTGCCAACCTATATCTATGACGGCTCTCTGGTGCTGGGGAACCTGATGAATGCAGCGGAAAGTCTCGGCGTAGGCAGCATTTGGATCCACAGAGCAAAGGAAGAATTTGATTCTGAGTTTGGAAAAGCGATCCTTAAGAAGCTGGGAATCGAAGGCGAATATGAGGGTATCGGACACTGCGCACTCGGATACGCAGCAGAACCGGCAGCGTCTCCGGCACCCAGAAAAGAAAACTACGTCTACTGCATCTGATGATGCGTACAGGATAATATAAGCGAAAAGACTTAAAAAAATATAAAAAGGCTGCAGAAGCTGAGGGTAGCATATCAATCTTCGGATCTGTAGCTTTTTTCTTTTAACTGCGCTTGCACTTTGCTTGCACTTTGGAGTGTAAAATGGATTTTGATAATGGTAGTTTGGGCGGCATCCGGATACCATCCGAACAAGAGGAAGACGGATATGACAGAGTTTTTACCGGAAAACAGCGACAGAAATATTAAACTGCGGCAATATCGTGATGTTCTTGTAATCAGCGGCGGGGTGGTGATCGCTTTCTCTTTATGGGAGTGGTATACATGATGACAGGAGGTAAAATCAAATGGCAGATAATACAAGAAAGCATTCATTGTGCGAAAAGAAACCCTATATTGCGGTTCTCCTCGGTATAATCATCCCAACCATATTTGTTGGGATCGGCGGAGCCCTAGCCGGTCAGATTTCGAATGAAGCCGGATATATCGGAATGTGTGTTTTTGCAGTAATTACGATGCTGATTTTTCGGCGGCGGTTTTCTCCGGAATTTAAAGGGTTTGTGAAAACGGAAGCATCGGGCAAAGATGTATGCATAGTGATGGGGCTTTTTGCGGTTTTGGAAATCTTCACAATTCTTGAACCTTTGTTTTTACAAAGAGAGTTTTATTTTCGGTCGTCCATTCTGGCGGTTATACAGGGGCTCGCAGCCGGTTTCGGGGAAGAAGTTATGTTCCGGATCGTGTCGCTGGCGATCGTCATGAGGTATGTCAGGAAAGAAAAAAGATTTACAGCAGTGATCATACTGGCCGTGGTATTCGGTCTTTCGCATGCGGGAAATGCGACACAGGGGGCAGATCTGCTTATGACCGTGATCCAGGTGATCCATTCCACATTTTTGGGTTTTTTGCTTACTGAATTGTATTTAGGCACCGGCAGCGCGGTATTTCCCATTTTTGCGCATGCTCTTCATGATTTCATCTGCTTTGTAACGGATCCGTTGATTTCCGAAGAGGGTATACTGACGCAGCAGTACAGTACGGAACAGATTCTCCTGGAAGTGATTGCGGCTGCGATCATCGGGATCATCGCACTCTGTCTGCTCGGCAAAAATAAATTATCCAAAGCAAATGAAATATGGGATAAGAAGTGGGGCGGCGAAATGGCCTGATTTCCTTTGTAACCTCCCGTTTCACCTTGGAACCGTGTACCAATGTGGTCAAACCAGCGTCAACCTAAATAATTACTTTCGTAGTTATCAAGGAAGACAAGCTAAGGAATATTACCACAGAATTAAAAGAATTTGTTATAGAAAAATATGAATAAGAATGAGAGCAAATATTTTAAATCATCTGAGAAGATGCATAATGCGTTGATAACACTCCTTGATAGTAAGGACTTTGAGTATATTACCATTAAGGAAATATGTGAGACTGCAGGAGTAAACAGAT
>JAFXQR010000039.1 GCA_017526985.1 Lachnospiraceae bacterium | reverse complement strand
GTAAGAGTAAGATCTACTTAGAGGTATTAGAAGTGGAATTTAACTTTTCACTTCACATAAGAGGATGGTGATTTCTCGAAACTTGAAATCTCACGCCGTTTGTGCTAAAATATATGCGTCAATTTTGGCGTGAGAACAGAGAGGAGAATTGCAAAATGGAACAGTATAAGCAGGAATTTATCGATTTTATGTTGGAAAGCCAGGTGCTGAAATTTGGCGATTTTACTTTAAAGAGCGGACGCAAGTCTCCTTTCTTTATGAATGCCGGCGCTTATGTGACCGGTACGCAGCTGCGTAAACTGGGCAGATATTATGCACAGGCGATCCACGACAATTTCGGACTGGATTTTGATGTGCTCTTCGGGCCGGCTTACAAGGGCATTCCGCTGAGCGTGGCTACGGCGATGGCCATAAGCGAGCTTTACGGCGTGGATGTCAAGTATGCGTCCAACCGTAAAGAGATGAAGGACCACGGTGATGTGGGCATTATGCTGGGATCCAATTTAAAAGACGGCGACCGCGTGGTGATGATCGAGGATGTGACCACTTCCGGCAAGTCCATCGAGGAAACCCATCCAATTCTGACCTCCCAGGCGAAGGTGGAGATCAAAGGCCTGATCGTATCCCTGAATCGTATGGAGAAGGGCAAGAGCGAAAAGAGTGCCCTGGCCGAGATCAGCGAACTGTACGGATTCCCGACCGCATCCATCGTGACCATGGCAGATGTGACGGAGTATCTGTACGGCAAAGAAAACAGCGTGATCACGGAGGAGATCAAAGCAGCGATCGATGCATATTATAAGGAATACGGCGCAAAATAAAAAGTATTCCGGTCGGAAATGCAGAGGATCCGGATCATGCGGAAATGCAAAAGCACAAAAAGACAGGTAGGACGGGCAGAAGGAAGGAGAAGACACCTATGGAAGAAAAAGTATATAAACTGATGGGCGGTGCCGGCGCGTGGAATATTGCTCTGGGGATCACGACTCTGGTGGTCGGTCTGACCTGCGGGATCCTGATGATCGTAGCGGGCGTGAAACTGCAGAACGGAAAATCCAAGCTGATGTTCTGAGTGTAGCTTCCGATGGCACTGTTTGAGAAATACAAATTTACAAATAAGCGGCATTCGCTCCGGTCGATCATGGCAGTGAACATGGCCTTGATCGGGCTGGTGGCGATCGCAGCTGCCGTGTGGCAGGGGTATCAGAATAATGGTGTGGTGGCGCTGCAGCATGGCGCGGCAGTCTGCCTGGCCGTGATCATGTCCGTGATCGGACTGTGTATGGCGATCGCGGGACGGCTGGATCCGAACCGGTATCGTATCTTTCCGGATCTGGGCATCGGACTCAACCTGCTGGTACTGGCATGTGGCGCGGTATTTTTGTTCTTTGGAACAATATAAAAGAGGATAAGAAGTATGGAAGAACGTCTGGAACTTGCAGAGACCAGATTACGGGAATTGCTGGGGGAACTTACGGACCCGGCAGAGCAGAATACAGAAAACGGTAAAAAAAGCTTGCCGGGTGACTGGCGGGATTTTTTTGTGGTACAGATCCGTCTGCTATTGCAGCTGCGTGAGGTGATGGAAACGCTGGGCAGCGGCACCGCGGATACGGCACAGTATCAAAAATGGAATGCTGCATTGTATGAAGATATCCTGCCGGAGCATTACGCAGACAGTTTCTGCGAGCCGGGGAAGGCAACAAAGATCTTTGGCGAAGAGACCGGCCGCTTGCTCTGTGCGGTGGCAGCGGAAATGCGCTGCACCATTCCCTATGCGTATGAGCTGGATGTGGAGCCGGTGCTGATCCGTATGGAGTTTTTATTGGAACTCTATACCATTGCGGAGACATCCTTTACCGAGGATGGACTGGAGCCGGAATACGCGCAGTTAAAAGACGCGCTGTACTATTTTGTGAGTGACTATTACGAGACGGAATGCGAGCGCCGCGTGGGGCAGTTGGTGGATCCGTCCAATCGTTTTGCAAAAGAGATCATTGCGACGGCGGATCTTTCAAATACAGAATATCTTTACCGTTTCGGTGAATATATCACGGACAACGAGATCCGGCTGGCGCAGTACCTGGCAAAACTGCCGCAGGAGCGCATCGATCTGATGGCGGATACCTTTACGGAAGGCTATCGCATCGGTTTTGTCAATACGGGCAAGGATCTGAGCAAAAAGAGATCGGCCAATATCCGTTATCCGCTGGGTTTTGAGCGGGTGGTGAAAAAAGCCATCGAAAACTTTGCGGCCATGGGACTGGAGTGCACGATCTATCGCGCAACGGACAACCTGCTGGTGGGCAGAGGGTTATATAAGAACGGATTTTTCGGGGCCAATCCCAATAAGCAGTACGACTATGATCATAAAGAAGATCTGGCGCTGATCCTGGACGGACATTTGGTGAACCGGCGTCTGGAATGCCTGGAGCAGGGATTCATCACCTACAAAGAACAGGCCCGTGTGCATGCGGGGCCGGCAGTGGTGGAAACCTTCGGGGAGATCCCTTTTGTGCCGCAGAGTAAGAAGACGGCCTGCAAGCTGAACGAAGAGCAGCAGGAACTGATGGTGCGTTTCCGTATGGAGAATACACGGATCACCAACCAGTATATTCCGGGGGAGGAGCGCAGCTTCACGATCATCGCCTTTCCGGTGCCGGCCATCGGGGAGCAGTTTGAAGAGATCTTTGATGCCACCATCGAGATCAATACCCTGGATTATCAGAAATACCAGCAGATCCAGGCGGTGCTGATCGATACCCTGAGCGGAGCGGCACAGATGCATGTAAAAGGATGTGGTGACAACCGTACGGATCTGACGGTGGCACTGCAGATCCCGGAGGATCTGTCCGGGCAGAGCGCGTTTGAAAACTGTGTGGCAGATGTCAATATCCCGGTAGGAGAGGTCTTCACCACGCCGGTATTGGAAGGCACCAACGGCGTGCTCCATGTCAGCCGCGTATTTCTGGATGAACTGGAATATAAAGATCTGTCCCTGACCTTTAAGGATGGTATGGTGAGCGATTACAGCTGCGCCAACTTTGCGGAGGCAGAGGAAAACCGCAGCTATATCGAAGAAAATGTGCTGTTCCATCATAAGTCTCTGCCAATGGGTGAGGCGGCGATCGGCACCAATACAACCGCGTATGTGATGGCTAGAAAGTACGGCATCGAGAGCCGGCTACCGATATTGATCGCGGAAAAGACGGGGCCGCACTTCGCCGTGGGAGATACCTGTTATTCCCACGAAGAGGATAATAAGTCCTACAACCCGGATGGGAAGGAGATCATTGCGAGGGACAATTCCGTCTCCATTCTTCGCAAGACGGAACCGAAGAAGGCTTATTTCGGATGCCATACGGATGTGACGATCCCCTACGATGAGCTGGGGCTTTTGGAAGCGGTCTATACGGACGGCCGCAGAGCCACGATCATCGAAAACGGCCGGTTTGTACTGCCGGGAACAGAGGCTTTAAACGAAGCATTCAACTAAATGAAGCATTCAATTAAACGAAGCATTCAATTAAATTATGAAACATTAAGAAATTTTCAGATCAGGTAACCTACAGAACAAGAGTTTAAGGAGGAAAGAACATGGCACAGGTAGGTATTGTGATGGGCAGCGATTCGGATATGCCCGTAATGAAGAAGGCAGCAGAGGTATTGGAAGAACTGGGCATCAGCTTTGATATGCGCATCATTTCCGCACATCGCGAGCCGGATGTTTTTTATGATTATGCAAAGACGGCAGAAGACGCAGGCATCAAGGTGATCATCGCCGGTGCCGGGATGGCAGCTCATCTGCCGGGTATGTGTGCAGCGATCTTCCCGATGCCGGTGATCGGTATCCCGATGCACACCACATCTCTGGGCGGACGCGATTCCCTGTATTCCATCGTGCAGATGCCTTCCGGGATCCCGGTAGCAACCGTAGCGATCAACGGCGGCACGAATGCAGGCCTGCTGGCAGCCAAGATCCTGGCAACATCCGATGCGGCGCTGCTGGAGAAACTGAAAGCATACAGCAAGGGGCTGAAAGAGGCGGTTGAGAAGAAGGATGCACGCTTGCAGGAAGTGGGATATAAGGAGTATTAAAATTTTTATAGTTGCCACAACGAAAAATTTTGGGTACAATGTAGGCTTGTGGTGAGATACACAAACCGAAGCGAAAGGTTCGCGGAGGTTGCAACGGGCAAAAGCCTGAACGAATGGAGGAGAAAAATGGATTACAAGAAGGCCGGTGTAGATATTGAGGCAGGCTATCAGTCAGTCGAACTGATGAAGCAGTATGTGGCAAAGACGATGCGGCCGGAAGTGCTGGGCGGGATCGGCGGTTTTTCCGGAGCCTTTTCTATGGAAAAGATCAAGACTATGGACAAGCCCGTGCTGGTTTCCGGAACCGACGGCGTAGGTACCAAGATCAAACTGGCATTTTTGCTGGATAAGCACGATACCGTAGGTATCGACTGCGTGGCTATGTGCGTAAACGATATCGCGTGCGCAGGTGCGGAACCGCTGTTTTTCCTGGATTATATCGCGTGCGGCAAGAACTATCCGGAAAAGATCGCATCCATCGTAAAGGGTGTGGCAGAAGGCTGCTCCCAGGCAGGATGCGCACTGATCGGCGGTGAGACCGCAGAGCATCCGGGACTGATGCCGGAAGACGAATACGATCTGGCTGGTTTTGCGGTAGGTGCGGTAGATGAGAAAAATCTGATCACCGGAGCAGACATCAAACCGGGCGATGTGCTGGTGGGTATCGCATCCAGCGGCGTACATTCCAACGGTTTCTCTCTGGTACGCAAGGTATTCCAGATGACCACGGACAATCTGATCCGTTATAATAACGAACTGGGCATGTCTCTGGGCGATGCACTGCTGACCCCGACACGCATCTATGTCAAGGCACTCAAAGCCGTACAGGATGCAGGCGTGACCATCAAGGGCTGCAGCCATATCACCGGCGGCGGTTTCTATGAAAACATCCCGAGAATGTTCCCGGAGGGCATCGGCGCAAAGGTGCAGAAGAATAGCTACGAAGTGCCGACCATCTTCAAACTGCTGCAGAGCGCAGGTGAGATCGAAGAGCATATGATGTACAACACCTACAATATGGGTGTCGGTATGGTGTTGGCTCTGGATCCCGCACAGGCAGATGCAGCGATCAAGGCGCTGACGGCAGCCGGTGAGAAGGCGTTTGTTCTAGGTGAGACCGTAAGCGGCGAAAAGAGCGTGACCATATGCTGAGGGTAGCGGTATGTGTCTCCGGCGGGGGCACCAATCTGCAGGCCATCATTGATGCGGTAGAGAGCGGAAAGATCCGTAATACGCAGCTTGTGCGAGTGATCTCCAACAAGCATGGTGCGTATGCCCTGGAGCGCGCGGCCAAAGCCGGTATCGAAGGCGTGACTGTGGCGAAGAAGGATTTCGCGGATACGGAGAGCTTTCAGAAGGCGTTGTTGGCTGCGATCGATGAGGCAAAGCCGGATCTGATCGTGCTGGCAGGCTTCCTGGTGGTATTGCCGCAGGAACTGGTGGCAAAATATAAGGGAAAGATCATCAATATCCATCCGTCGCTGATCCCTTCGTTCTGCGGCGATGGTTTCTATGGCTTAAAAGTGCATGAAGCAGCGCTGGCGCGCGGTGTGAAAGTGACGGGTGCCACGGTGCATTTTGTGGATGAAGGCACCGATACCGGGCCGATCATCGCGCAGAAGGCGGTTTATGTGCAGGAAGGGGATACGCCGGAAGTATTGCAGCGGCGTGTGATGGAAGAAGCCGAATGGGTGCTGCTTCCGCAGGTGATCGATCAGATCGCGAACGGACAGCTTTGATCGTTTTTGAAAACAGGAGGTTGTTATGAATGTATTATTAGTGGGCGGCGGCGGCAGAGAGCATGCGATCGCGATGCAGATCGCCAAGAGCCCGAAGGTGGATAAGTTTTATTGCGCACCGGGCAATGCCGGCATTGCGTCTTTGGCAGAGTGCGTGAGCATCGGTGTGATGGAATTTGACAAACTGGTGGCTTTTGCGAAAGAAAAGGCCATTGACTTCGTGATCGTGGCACCGGATGATCCGCTGGCAGCCGGTCTGGTGGATGAGTTTGAAAAAGCAGGCATTCGTGCATTCGGACCGCGGAAGAATGCAGCTATCCTGGAGGGCAGCAAGGCCTTCTCCAAGGATCTGATGAAGAAATACGGCATCCCGACCGCGGCTTATGAGAATTTTGATGATGCACAGGCAGCACTGGCTTACCTGGAGACAGCACAGTTCCCGATCGTGCTTAAGGCAGACGGACTGGCACTGGGCAAGGGTGTGCTGATCTGTATGAATAAAGAAGAGGCTATTGCCGGCGTCAAAGAGATCATGCAGGACAAGAAGTTCGGTACGGCCGGCAACCGTATGGTAGTCGAGCAGTTTATGACCGGACGCGAGGTGTCTGTGCTGACCTTTACGGACGGCAAGACCATCCGTGTGATGACCAGCGCGCAGGATCATAAGCGTGCAAAGGATAACGATGAGGGATTGAATACCGGCGGTATGGGCACATTTTCTCCGAGCCCGTTCTATACGGATGAAATCCACGAGTATTGCGTAAAGAATATCTATCAGCCTACTGTAGATGCCATGGCAAAAGAGGGGCGTACCTTCCAGGGCGTGATCTTCTTTGGTCTGATGCTGACGGCGGACGGCCCGAAGGTGCTGGAATACAATGCGCGTTTTGGCGATCCGGAGACCCAGGTGGTGCTGCCGCGTATGAAGAACGATCTGCTGGAAGTGATGGAAGCATGTGTGGACGGCACGCTGGATCAGATCGATCTGCAGTTTGAAGACAATGCAGCAGTCTGCGTAGTGCTGGCTTCCGACGGTTATCCGGTATCTTATGAAAAGGGATTTGAGATTACCGGCCTGGAGGCGTTTGAAGGCAAAGAGGATTATTTCTGCTTCCATGCAGGCTCCAAGTTTGCGGATGGCAAGATCGTGACCAACGGCGGGCGTGTACTGGGCGTGACGGCGACCGGCGCAGATCTGAAGGAAGCCAGAAGAAAAGCCTATGAAGCGACAAAATGGGTAAATTTTGCAAACAAATATATGCGCAATGATATCGGAAAAGCAATTGACGAGGCGTAAATTTACAGTTATAATGGTTGACAGAATGCTGAAAAATGTAAACCGATACATTTGACGGATACATCGTGATCGCAGCAAGAAAGGGAGAAGAGGTTTGACTATGGAAGCACAGTGGAAGAAGAACAATGCAAGAGTAGGGATCCGTTATACGATCGCATTGTTTATGGCAGTCGTATTGTTTGTAATGATGCAGATGTTTGCACATGCTACGGCAGAGGGCGGTACGGCTACTGTAAAGGCAGGTAAGACGGATGTTAAAGTACGTGCCAGTGCCGTAAACGGCAGCGAAGTGGCAAAGGTAAACGGTGGTGATACTTTTACGATCGTCAGCAGCACGGAAGGCAGTGACGGTTATACATGGTATGAGATCACCGGTGAAGTGAACGGCAGTACCATTAACGGCTATATCCGCAGCGATTTTGTCGATGTGACGGAAGCAGCTCCGGCAGAAGGCGGGGATGAAGCTCCGGCTGAAGTCGGCGAGAATACGGAAGGTGGCGACGCGGCACCGGCAGAGACCGGGGCAGATACGACCACGGTAGTTTCCGGCAGCATCTCTCCGATGGATCCGCCGGCAGGTGAAGACGGTAATCCGCAGGCACCGCAGCTTCCGGAAGGTTTCAAGGATGTCAAGATCCGCATCAACCAGCGTGAAGTGAGCGCCTGGACCAACGATACTTTCTATATCTTCTATGCATCTTCTCCGGAAGGCAATACCGGCTGGTATCTGTATGATTCCGCAGAAGGCCGCTGGATTCGCTACACGGATTTCCTGCTGAATGCAGCATCTGCTCCGGCAGCAGAAGCACCGGCAGAGGGTGGTGTATCCATGACGATCGTGATCGTTATGGGTGTAGTGATCGCTATCCTGCTGATCGCTTGCGTATTCCTGGGCATGAAGGCATTTAGTGCAAATCGTGATGACGATGATGACGACGATGATTATGAAGATGACGACGATGACGATGCAGAGGATGATGAAGAAGATCAGCCGGTAAAGAAGCCGGCGCCGCAGAGACCGGTACAGCAGCCGCAGGGCGCACCGAGACAGGGTGCACCGAGACAAGGCCAGCCGAGACAGGGCGCACCGAGACAGGGGCAGCCGCAGGGCACACCCAGACAGGGAGCACCGAGACAAGGCCAGCCGCAGGGAGCACCCAGACAGGGAGCACCGAGACAGGGGCAGCCGGTACGCAGAAATCCGCAGGCAGGCGGAGCACCGGTGACCAGACGCAGCCCGCAGGGCGGCGCACAGAGACCGCAGCAGCGTCAGAGCAGACCGGTCGTAGATGACGATGAAGAATGATCCGGAAGACTGACCGGTCAGGATCGCTCGACATTTAAGGGATTGGAACTATCAGATAACTATTCGGAATGGTTGTTGTATTCCGGATAGTTATCGTTGTATTTAGGTGTCTTGTTTGATATAATATAGCTATTCAGTAAAGAGGTTACATTCATTGCAGTCAGAATTTACGGAAAAAGCAAGAGCGGCGCTTGGTTTCGCGGAAAAGGTTTCACGGGAACTGCACGCCGGATATATCGGAACGGAACATATACTGGCAGGTCTGCTTCGGGAAGGAACAGGCGTGGCAGCTGCTTTGTTGCGTGAAAATCAGATCTCGGAGAGCCGCCTGGCAGAGCTGATGCGGGAAACACTGACACCGCAAGGCGGTCTGCTCATCAAGGAGCGGAGGGACTATTCGATCAAGGCACAGGAAGTGCTGCGGGTATCCCATCAGATCGCAAAAGAGACCAAAGCGGCGGCGACCGGAACGGAGCATCTGCTGTTGGCCATTGTTTCGGTCAGTGACTGTATCGCATTACGTCTGTTGTATGCGTGCGGCTTGGATCTGAATAAGTTTTTGAAGGATGCCATCGCCTATATGGGAGCGGATGCGACGCCCTATATCCGCAAGATGGCTAAGAATAAGGGAAAAATGACCGGCGGCAAGGAATCCACACCGATGCTGGAGCAGTTCGGTAAGGATCTGACGCAGCTGGCCAGAGAAGGCCGCCTGGATCCGGTGATCGGACGCACGGGAGAAATCCAGCGTGTGATCCAGATCCTGAGCCGCAGGACAAAGAACAATCCTTGCCTGGTAGGTGAACCGGGTGTAGGTAAGACGGCGATCGTGGAGGGCATTGCCAACCGGATCGCTATCGGGGATGTGCCGGATACAGTGAAGGATAAACGGCTGATCACCATGGATCTGTCCGGAATGGTAGCCGGCAGCCGCTACCGCGGTGAATTTGAAGAACGCTTGAAACGCCTGATGGCCGAGGTGATCGGCAGCGGCGATGTGATACTGTTTTTGGATGAGATCCATACGATCATCGGTGCCGGCGGCGCAGAAGGATCCATCGATGCATCCAATATTCTGAAACCGGCACTGGCCAGAGGTGAGATCCATCTGATCGGTGCAACTACCGTGACGGAATACCGCAAGTATTTTTCCAAGGACGCAGCACTGGAGAGGCGTTTCCAGCCGGTATCCGTGGAGGAGCCGACGGTGGAAGAAGCCATTGAGATCGTAAAAGGTGTGGCTCCGAAGTATGAGGAACACCATGGGATCACGATCCTGCCGGAAGCCATCGAAAGTGCGGTGCGGCTTTCGGAACGCTATATCAACGACCGTTTCCTTCCGGACAAAGCTATCGATCTGATCGATGAGGCGGCAGCGGCCAAGAAACTCAAGGGTATGATCCTGCCGGAGAAGTTAAAGCAGCTGCAGGAAGAGATCGCCAAAAAGGATGACCAGATCGAACGTTCCATCCGAATCGAAGCATTTGGCCAGGCGGCAGAACTGCGCATTGAGCAGTCCAAGCTGAAGGCAAAGCTGAAGAAGATGGAAGAGGATCATGAAAAGCGCAATCACGGCAGGGACTCCGCGGTTGATGAAAATGCCATTGCGGAAGTGGTGAGTATCTGGACCAAGATCCCGGTACGCAAACTGGCGGAGAAAGAGAGCGAGCGTCTGCTGAAACTGGAAGAGACACTGCATAAGCGTGTGATCGGACAGGAAGAGGCAGTAGGTGCTGTGGCAAGAGCCATCCGCCGCGGCAGAGTGGGTCTGCAGGATCCCAAACGGCCCATTGGATCGTTCTTGTTCCTGGGACCTACCGGCGTGGGCAAGACCGAGCTTTCCAAGGCATTGGCTGAGCTGGTATTCGGTTCGGAAAATGCACTGATCCGCGTGGATATGTCAGAGTATATGGAACAGCATTCGGTATCCAAACTGATCGGTTCCCCGCCGGGATATGTGGGCTACGAAGAGGGAGGACAGCTCTCCGAAAAAGTACGGCAGAATCCTTACTCCGTGGTATTGTTTGACGAGATCGAAAAAGCACATCCGGATGTATTTAATATCCTGCTGCAGGTGCTGGATGACGGTCATATCACCGATGCCCAGGGCAGAAAGGTATCGTTCAAAAATACGATCCTGATCATGACCTCCAATGCCGGAGCACAGCGGATCATCGCCCCGAAGACTCTGGGATTTACGGCTAAAGCCGATGAAAAGCTGGATTATGATCGGATGCGGGAAGGCGTGATGGAAGAAGTACGACGCCTGTTCAAACCGGAGTTCATCAACCGTATCGATGAGATCCTGGTATTCCATCCGCTGAAGAAGGCAGATCTGAAGAAGATCGTCACACTGTTGGCAAAGGACCTGACGAACCGCTGCAGCAATCAGATGGAGATGACGCTAACCATCACGCCGGCGGTAAAGGATCATCTGATCGAGAAGTATGCAGATCTCAAGATGGGCGCGAGACCGCTGAAGCGTGCGATCCAGACGCAGCTGGAGGATCCGCTGGCGGAAGAGCTCCTGGCCGGACGCATCGGATTCGGAGACAGCGTATCCACGGCGCTGAAGGACGGCAAGATCGTGTTTGTAAAGAAAAACAAAAATACAGAGAAGCAGGAGAAAGAAAAAATCGGGTAAAAAACGATAAAGAAATATCGGGAAAAATCAGAAGAATCAGAAGAATCAGAAAAACGAGTAACGGGGCATAACAAAAAAAGAGCGTTACATCAAAAAAGTATCGGAGGAGAAGGAAAATGGCAGTAGTAAAGGAGTTGCTTCGCGCAGAGGCAGACGGCAAGGTAAGTTTCGGTGATTACACGCTGGCAGCAAAATCCAAAGTAGAGGATTTCCAGCATGCAGGCGATCTGCTGAAGGTAAAGACCTTTAAAGAGATCACCAGACTGGAAAAGAACGGTATGGTACTTTACGAATCCGTACCGGGCACATCGGTGACCAATTTTGAAGAGACTGCAGACGGCATCAGCTTTGTGGTAGAAGGTCCGGAAGACGCGCAGATCACCGTAGGTCTGGCAGAAGATACTGAGTACGAAGTGATCGTAGCCGGTGCGGATGCAGGCAATATGAAGACCAATCTGGGCGGCAAGCTTTCCCTGAGCGTGGAGCTGGCCGGCGCGGGAGAAGTAGCGGTCGAGATCAAGAAAGCATAAGATGGCACCAAAAGCAAAGAGCAAGACAGTTTTTTACTGCAAGGAATGCGGTTATGAATCCGCCAAGTGGATGGGGCAGTGCCCGGCGTGTAAGACATGGAACACCTTTGCCGAACACGAAGTGTCCACGAGCGCGGTGAAGAGAAGCGGCGGTGTGGGGGCCGGTCACGAGGTGGCGGAGCCCAAGGCATTATCGGAGATCAGTCTGAGCGAAGAAGACCGTGTGTGCACCGGGATCGGGGAACTGGACCGTGTGCTGGGCGGTGGTATCGTGCCGGGATCCATGATCCTGGTGGGCGGAGATCCGGGCATCGGCAAGTCGACACTGCTTTTGCAGGCTTGTCGGGAGTTGTCCGCGCGGGGACAGTCCGTGCTCTATATTTCCGGTGAAGAATCCCTGAAGCAGATCCGTATGCGGGCAGACCGCATCGGACAGTTTGGAGAGGGGATCAAACTGTTGTGTGAGACGAATCTGACGGACATCGGCGGTATCCTGAAAAAAGAGAAGCCGAATGTGGTGATCATCGATTCGATCCAGACTATGTATAATGAGGATGTGGCGGGCACACCGGGCAGCGTTTCGCAGGTGAGAGAGTCCACGGCGGTACTGTTGCAGTTGTCCAAGACACTGGGCATATCGATCTTTATCGTGGGCCATGTGACCAAGGAAGGCACGGTAGCAGGTCCGAGGATTTTAGAGCATATGGTGGATACGGTGCTGTATTTTGAAGGCGACCGTCACGCATCCTATCGTATCCTGCGCGGGGTGAAAAACCGTTTCGGATCCACCAATGAGATCGGTGTTTTTGAGATGCGGGGAGAGGGACTGCAGGAAGTGCCCAATCCTTCGGAATATTTATTGAACGGCAGACCACTCAATGCCAGCGGGACCGTTACGGCGTGTACTATGGAAGGCACCAGGCCGCTTTTGCTGGAAGTGCAGGCGCTGGTGTGCCAGACCAGTTTCGGTTTGCCGAGAAGGCAGACCTCCGGTGCGGATTTAAACCGTATCAATCTGTTGATGGCAGTGTTGGAGAAACGACTGGGACTGCATCTGGGTAGCTGTGATGCCTATGTCAATATCGCCGGCGGTATGCGGATCGTGGAGCCGGCAGTGGATCTGGCCATCGCTATGGCGGTGGTATCCAGTTTCCTGAATGTGCCGGTGAATGATAAATTGCTGGCATTTGGTGAAGTGGGGCTTTCCGGTGAAGTGCGCGGTGTCAATATGGTAGAGCAGCGCGTGAATGAAGCGGCAAAGCTTGGCTACGAGATCTGCGTGTTGCCAAAGAGCAATGCGGAACGCGTAGGTAAGGTAAAAGGTTTAAAGATCGTTGCGGTGGAATCGGTAAGGGATGCCATTGCGCTGATCAAAAAATAATTATGAAAAAGAGAGTCAAAGGAGAAAGAAGATGGCACTGTTAGACACATGGCGTAGTATGGCCTACGACACAAAGAACAACGACAGAATGAAGATGCAGCAGATGTGGAATGATTATTTCAAGCAGGAAAAGCGCGTCTATCAGGAACTTTTGAAGAACCCGGATGAAGTGGTAAAGGGTACCGTAAAAGAACTGGCGGAAAAATATGAACTGTCGATCATGTATATGACAGCATTCCTGGATGGTATTAATGAGAGCCTGAAGGAAGCAAACCCGATCGAAGAGATGGAAGAGGATACCGAAGTGCAGCTGGGCTTTGATAAGGAACTGTTGTACAAGAACATGGTAGATGCCCGTGCAGACTGGCTGTACAACCTGCCGGAGTGGGATGCGATCTTTGATAAAGAGAAGAGAGATGCACTGTACAAGGAAGCAAGATCTGCAAATACCGTTCGTCACGAGCAGCCGAAGGTATATCCGAATGATCCGTGTCCTTGCGGCAGCGGCAAGAAATACAAGAAGTGCTGTGGAAAGGCTTAATATAGTTATATAGTTTTCGGAGGCGATAAAAATGACGAAGATTGATGTGATTTCCGGTTTCCTTGGGGCCGGAAAAACGACATTGATACAGAAACTGTTAAAGGAAGCCTGGCAGGGCGAGCAGGTCGTACTGATCGAAAACGAATTTGGTGAGATCGGTATCGATGGCGGTTTCCTGAAGGAAGCCGGCATCGAGATCACGGAAATGAATTCCGGCTGTATCTGCTGTTCGCTGGTAGGCGATTTCGGTACCGCATTAAAAGATGTAATGGCAAAATTCACACCGGATCGTATCGTGATCGAGCCCTCCGGCGTGGGCAAGCTCTCGGATGTGGTACGCGCCATTGAGGCTGCAGATTTGGGAGACGGCGTGGAACTGAACAGCGCCATTGTCGTGGTAGATGCGACCAAAGCCAAGCTGTATGTCAAGAACTTTGGCGAGTTCTTCATCAACCAGGTAGAGCATGCGGGCACGATCATCCTGAGTCGTACCCAGAAGATCACCGATGAAAAGCTCAAAACGGCTGTGGATCTGCTGCGTGAGCACAACAAAGAAGCAACGATCATTACCACACCGTGGGAGCAGATCACCGGTCAGTCCATTAAAGAAACGATGGAAGGTGCAGATGATCTGCTGGAAGAGTTGTTAAAAGAGGTGACGGAGAAGCATCATCACCATGATGAAGAATGTGATGATCCGGATTGCGAGTGCCACCATCATCATGACCACGATCATGACGGGGAAGAGTGCGGATGCCATCATCACCACGATCACGATGAGGAGGAGCATGAGCATCATCATCATCACGATCATGATGAGGACGAGCACGAGCATCATCATCACCACGATGACGATGAGGACGAGCACGAGCATCATCATCACCACGATCACGATGGCGAAGAGTGCGATGATCCGGATTGCGAGTGCCATCACCATCATCATGGACATCATCATGCAGATGAAGTATTTACCAGCTGGGGCCTGGAGACTCCGGCAAAATATACCAAAGATGAGATCGAAGGTTTCCTTGGCAAGCTGACCGATGCCGTGACTTACGGTATGGTATTGCGTGCAAAGGGTATGGTACCGGCCGAGGACGGCAGCTGGATCTATTTTGATTATGTACCCGGGGAGAGCAATGTGCGTACAGGCGCACCGCAGCCGACCGGTAAGTTCTGCGTGATCGGCTCCAAGCTGAACGAGGAAGAACTGGAGGAGTTGTTTAAGAAATGAAACCGGTTTATCTGATCAATGGTTTTTTGGAGAGCGGCAAGACCAGCTTTATCCGCTTTACACTGCAGCAGCCGTATTTTCAGATCAAGGGGACCACGCTCCTTTTGCTCTGTGAAGAGGGCGAAGAAGAGTACGACGACAAACT
>JAFXQR010000038.1 GCA_017526985.1 Lachnospiraceae bacterium | reverse complement strand
TACCTGATGCTGCACCGCACGAAAAAAGTGGGCGATCTGAACAAGGACAAGTGGATCGGTGTGGGCGGCAAGATGGAATTTGGTGAAAGTCCTGAAGACTGTGTACGCAGGGAAGTGCTGGAAGAGACCGGGTATACACTGAAGAGTCAGGCATTCCGCGGGATCGTGTCCTTTGTTTATCAGGATATTACGGAGTATATGTATCTGTTTACTTCGGAAGAGTTTGCGGGAGAACAGATCGTATGTGATGAAGGTGAGCTGGTATGGATCGATAAGAAAAAGGTCTGCGAGCTGCCTGTCTGGGAAGGGGACAAAATCTTTTTCCGTCTGCTGGAAGAGCGAAAAGAATTCTTTTCATTGAAACTGGTGTATGACAAGGATGGTACTTTGGTGGAGACCGCATTGGACGGTATGCCGTATTGAGGGAGAGAGAATGTCAGGAGATCAGATCGGAACGATTGTGATATTGGTGCTGGTACTGATCATCGTGATCACGGTGGTCGGGCTGGTCATTTATGCAAGAAAACGGGTAAGGGAATTTTCTAAGGCGATGTTTGGGACGCCGGATATCGTGAAAGGTATGAACCAGGTGGGGCAGGAGATACAGCCGCCGCGTTCGGTATCGGCGATGACAAGACTCATGGCGCCCCGGATTAAAGCGGATTTTCCTGAGATGAATGTACCGGAAGTGATCGGCCGCGCGAAGAATGTACTGTTATCTTATCTGCGCGGTGTGACGGAGTGTAATGTGGCATGTCTGCAGGAAGGCAACAGTGAGCTGCGGAACCGTCTGGAAAATCATATCGGGGATTTGACTTCGCGGGAACTGAAAGAGCGTTTTGACAATCCGCATGTGCATCAGATCGAGATCGCGGATTATCGTATGGAGAACGGACGAAACATTATCCGTTTTCAGGCAGCATTGGAGTGTATGCACACGGTGCGCGATAAAGACGGCAGGTTGGTGAATGGTAACGACCAGGTGAAATCCCAACTGAAATACAATATCGAAATGATCTATATTCAGGACCGCAGCATCGTGGAGAATGATCTGGACGGTGCTATCGCCGTTAAGTGTCCGAACTGCGGTGCACCCCTCTCGATGCGCGGCGCACACAAATGCGAATACTGTGGATCTCCGGTCATCGAAGTCAATATGTACGCATGGAGCTTCTCTTCGGTGGAAGAGGTACCTTGAGAAAACAGAGCAAAAATCAGTACTCTACCAGATCCTCCATGTGGCAGTGCAGTGACCGCGAAAGACGCAGCGGTGTGATCGCGGCAGCGTTATTAATGTCTCTGTGGCGCTGTTCAAAGAGTTGTATCTGGCGCAGTGCAACAATAAGTATATCGCCGTAGCGATATAGTGCCAAGCGGAGAGGGAGAAAAGGTGGCTACAAAATGAGGTATTGACCTGGCCGTAAAGGCCGGGTTTATTATTTGTCCATCAAGATGAAAGGAAGGACAGATAATGAGAGATTTGAGCTTGTTGACCTGGAACGAGGTAAGGGAGACGGATAAGAGCAGGAGTGTGGTATTTGTTGTACTGGCGCCGATTGAGGAACATGGAACACACCTTCCGCTTGCAACAGACATTCTAGAGGGAGAATGCTGGAGCAGGGACGCCATGAAGATGCTGGAGCGGAGGTTGGAGGTTGAGTGCTTTTATCTGCCGTCATTTCCGATTGCTGCAGCATCGGTAAATGAATTTTACGGCTCGATCCATTTTTCGATGAAGCTTACTTATGAGGTTACATATGATGTGTTGGAAAGCCTATGTTATATGGGATTTCGGAATATTGTCGTGATTGCGTCTCATGCGGATCCACAGCATCAGATCGCAGTTGAAAAGGCGGTGAGAAAGATCAATAAGAAAAACGGATTGTGTGTTATAGCACCTATGGGTCAGATCTTTATGGGTGTGTCGGTTGAAAAATCTTCAGAGCTGCAAAAACTTGAAGAAGAGCAAGGGAATGATTATCACGCAGGATGGGTGGAAACTTCATGTATGCTCTGCATTGATCCGGATCATGTAAGAGATGTTTATCAGAAACTTCCGGATACAGAGATCGCCGATAAAGATATGATCTTTCGGAAACGACAGCTGAAAGCTATGGGAGAATACGGTTATATAGGATCACCGAAATATGCAAATGCAGAAATAGGAAAGAGATTGAATGAAAATTGCAGTGCTTCCATCTGTGATGCGGTTGAAAAATTTTATTACAGGGAAGGGTATCAGAAATATGAGCATTATCTACTTTATAATATCCTTCCGTTGCATATCGGTTTTTGGAAAATTGCAGGAAAGGTGCGAAGAAAGAAGGTGAGCGCATAATGTATACAAGAGGACAGTTTGCGATGATGGGAAATATCGGAAGAAAAGCGCTCCGGCTTTATCATGAAGAAGGCCTGCTTGTGCCGGTATATACAAATGAAGAGAATGGATATCATTATTATGATGAGAAACAACTTGTGATATTGGAAAAAATCAAGCAGTTTCGAAAGCTAGGCTTATCGCTTTTTGAGATCAAACAGATTCTAGAGGGAAAAGCGGAAGAAACGGAGATCGTACAAAGCAAGATCAGTGAAACGGATCAGTTGTTAAAAGAATTGAAAGAGCATCAATCAGAAAAGAATCCGCGACAGACGGAAGTAAGTGCGGGTGAGATTGATATCAGGCCATTTGAGCGATGTATATGTATTTTTATATGCGAAAATGTGGAACGGGAAAATCTTGGAAGATCCGTTGGAAAGCTGTATGAGAGAGCAGCGAGGGAAGAGTTGCAAATAGCCGGCTCGCATTTTGCAGTATTTTCCGATTTGGATGATGAAGAAAGGTTTTCTATGCGAACCTGCCTTCCGGTTTTGAATTACACAGGGACGGATGCAATAGAGATTTATGAAGAAAAGTGCTTGCATATGCATTTTACCGGCGGTTTTTCAAAGATTCGGCAGGTTCATCAATGTCTTCGCCGACATGTAAAAGAAACAGGTATTGAGCTGGCTGAACGCGTATATGAAGTTTATAACCAGGATATGTCGGCAGATGTGTATTATGTGATGAGGTAAAATAAAATTTACAGACGCATTGACTCTATTCTAATCCGGAGAACCAGGTCTCCATATATCCCGGCAGGGATATCTTCATCAAAAGAATACTGCTCTACGGATTGCGACTGAAGACCATATACGGTCACGATTCTTTTGTCGGGATCAACGATCCAGTATTCTCGCACACCGGCTTTTTCATAAGCCGAAAGCTTGCGTACATAATCCATATATTTGCTGGAGGGAGATACGATCTCAATCACCCAATCCGGACCGCCATGGATACCTTTGTCATCAATGATCTCAGGATTGCATACAACGGCCAGGTCCGGCTCTAAGTAGTTGATCCCGCTTTCGTCGGGGAATACAGAAAAAGGGGCATAGAACGGTTCACAGGAGCCGCCCTTACTGCTGATATAGTTTGATATATCCATAAAAAGGTTTCGTGATATGCGCTGATGGGTGATCGAGGGCGTGGCCATCATGAACATTTCACCATCGATCAACTCGGCGCGTTCACCCTCCGGCAACGCTTCAATGTCTGTGATTGTGCGATTCTTCTTACTCTCATCTGCTAGCATAGCAAAATTCTCCATAAATATACCAATCTCCTTTCAGTATAGTATTATTTCGTACTTATGGCAAGTGTAGTTGTGAAGTGCACCAAGAGCTGAAGTGCTATGGCGCGAACCCGTGTGGGTTCGATTTCGAACAGAAGGGGTGAACTTCTGTGTGGAAACAAGATGTACAGTATCACAATTCTGGATGGAATGCAAGCAAAATTTTTGCGACGATTAATAATATAACCTCCCAACCGTAGTGTAGAAACGGTCGGGAGGATTTTTGATTTGTTCTTATTTTCGAACCGGTACTTTGAATACGGCTTTTTTGATCTCGCTCTGGGCATCGGCACATACGCCCGGCATATGGCCGTCGGCGGGAGCGATGATCAGGAAATCGCCGTCGGAAAGAACATGATCGATACCTTCGAAAGAATTCTCGTAGAAGGTGATGTCTTTTTCCGGATTGTAAGCATTCTTAACGGTCAACTGTTCTCTCGGGATGATGGAGATGATCTCTTTGCCTTTGATGACATACTGGATGTCGTAGTAGTTCTCGTGCGTTTCGTATCTTGCTACGCTGCGGAGTTTGCTGGTGTAGCTCTGGATCAGGACATAGGAGCCGTTCTCCAGTTCATAGCGGCCGATCTCCAAAGATGCCATATCGTTGTTTTTGATGAAGTCGTAGCAGGATGCGTCAAGTGCTTTGATCTGTTCTAAATCTCTCATAAGATACTCCTTTTTTTGGTAAACTTTGGTTTGATAATTAATATCTTTTGAATTTCAGTATACTGTTTTTCCTGTTTTTTTCAAGTGGCAAATATGGCACCCCCGGGTAGCGGATTTGTAAATCCGGGTTGGTTCACACCGCGAATTTTTCGTGGGATGATATAAGTGTAGGCAGGGTAAGAGTGTGAGAGAACACTCAGAAAGGATGTTGGAATATGAAATTACGGTTTAAAGGTGGGATGAGTGATTGGGTTCAGAACAGAGTATTTTTGTTGAATATACTTGTGATCTTTATCGCGATGGTGGGATTTTTTATATCATTGCCATTGATCGGGATCGGAATGGGTCTGGTCGTATGGATAAGTATTACAGTAGCTTTCTGGTGTGGTTCCTGGTGTATGGCATATATGTCAGAGACTACGATTAGAGCGAATGAAACTTCGGTGATGTTTAAAAAATCTCATGGAAAGAAAGTGGTCTCCTATGATGATATAAAAGATGTAAAGCTTATCAGAGAAATAGCACGCACCGGGGGGAACAGTTGCCGTTATTCGGAAAAGGTAAGTATTGACTTGAGGGATGGTGGTAGCTTTTGGGTTTCCAGACCGGCAGACGATATTAATCTGGAGAAGATCGTGGAGAGACCGGAAGAGCTGAAGGAAAGACTGGACAGCAGTCCGTTCATTGAATTGAAGACCTATATTGAAAGCAAACTGCCTATATGCTGAAAAGCAAAATATTGTTTACACTATAGCGGAATGGCAATATAATAAAGTATGTAGCCTTTGGGATCTGTAAAGTTCTTTTGACGGAGGAGGTAGTGGCATGAAGATCTTGTTTTACGCAGCAAAAATCTATGATAAGAAATCCTTTGATCCGGTGCTGGAACAGTATGCGGATATGGAGATCGACTACATCGAGCATGAACTGGAACCGAGAACGGCGGCACTGGCAGAAGGGTATGATGCCGTGTGTGCATTTGTGAGCTCGGATGTGGGGAAGGAAACCCTGACGATCCTGAAGGAAAAAGGTGTGAAGTGTGTACTGATGCGCTGCGCCGGCTACAATAATGTGGATACGGAGGCAGCAAAAGAGCTGGGGATGCCGGTCAAGATCGTGCCGGGTTACTCGCCGGAAGCGGTGGCGGAGCTGGCTATGGGGCTGGCGATGGCAGTGAACCGCAGACTGTACAAAGCATACAATAAAGTAAGGGAAAACGACTACAGCTTAAAGGGATTGCGTGGCGTGAACTTCTATCAGAAGACGGCCGGTATCGTGGGTACCGGAAAGATCGGTGCGGCGATGGCGCGGATCTGCCGTGGTTTCGGGATGAAGGTGATCGCATATGATGTGTACCGGAATCCGGCACTGGCGGATTTTGTGGAGTATGTGGATCTGGATACCCTGCTGGCGCAGAGTGATCTGATCTCGCTGCACTGTCCGTTGATGGATTCTACTTATCATATGATCAATATCGAGACGATCCGCAAGATGAAAGATGGTGTGATCCTGGTAAATACTTCCCGTGGTGCACTGGTGGATACGGACGAGCTGATCGAAGGGATCCGTCTGAATAAATTCCTGGGCGTGGGACTGGATGTGTATGAGGAAGAGACCGGAAATGTGTATGAGGATAGATCTGATGAGATCATGATGCACAGCGTGACGGCAAGACTGCTTTCCTTCCCGAATGTGATGATCACATCACATCAGGGCTTCTATACGGTGGAAGCATTGCAGGCGATCGCGGAGACGACGCTGCAGAATATGGCAGACGCAATGGCCGGAGAGAAGACGCGGAACGATGTGGCATAGAGTTCCTCGGGGAGACACCTCATCCGGCGCTGGCGCGCCACCTTCCCCTCAAGGGGAAGGCAAGAGGGTATCGCTGAGCGATGTTTATGGGGAATCTAAGGGGGCGCTTTGAAGCAGAAAAATATTCAGATTAACAGCGAAGAGGAATATCAGGCATTTTTGAAAAGAATCCCCATGTACCGGAGTGTTCTATGCAGGTTTACGACATTTGCGATTTCCGGGACGGTGCATCCGGAAGAACTGAAAGATTTTGAGACGGCGTTGAATCTCAAGAATAGGAAGAGGCGGATCACCTTTCTGCATGACCGGGCCTGCGATATCATCGATCAGTACAATGCGGCGAATGGGATCGTGTGCCACTATAACAGTGATGGTATTTGCGAAGATCCGAAGCATCAGACCAGAAAAAACGGTTGCTGCTGTCACTGTTATTTACAGACATCCCAGGGATGTCCGAGCAGGAATCTGTCCTGTAAGTTTTATTTCTGCGATCATATGTGTAAAAAGTTTCGGCCGCTGACGATGAAAGATATCGAACTGCTGCGGATGTTTACACCGAGTGAGCGCCAGATCATCAAGGAAAATGTGTTTGTGAAGCGGGAAACGTCGATCGGCTTGCTGCGTCTGGGCAGTTATCTGTTGTTTTGTGTGTATTCTATCGTGAAGTTTTACAGGATCAAAAATGTGTTTTGAAAACCGGCGATGAAGTATTTGGTGGAGATACTTCATCGCTGTTGTTATTTTAGGGATAGTGGTGTACGGAACTTATCAAATGCCGCTGATAGCAGATAGATAATAGAAGGGAAATGCTTTTGAGTAAGGGAGCAGCGAAAATGGATGGAGAAAGGATTGTTGTAGTATCGGGACTGCAGCCGGGAGAATTTTTGAAAAATCTTTCCGGGCATGGAGTGAAGAGTTTTAATCTGCGCGTGTTATCACCGTTGCAACTGGCGGAGCGTGCCTTTGCCTGCAGTGGCAATGTGGTGGAGCAGAAACGCATCGACCGTACGGAAGAAAAAGCTCTGCTCGCACAGGCGATGCGCGCGGATGCCTATTGGGAAAAAGTGGCAGATTCCTATATGGATCTGATGGCGGTCCAGGGGGCAATCTATCGGATGCGCAGTCTGGTGGCGGAGGCGGATGAGGCGGAAACATTGCGGGAGCGTTTGCTTGGCGATGAATGGGGCGCAGAATCGGCATTTCGGAAGAAAAATGAAGCGTTGTACCGGGTGTATTGCGAATATATGCGTTTGCTTACGGAGCAGAATGCGATTGACGGGATCGGACTGATCCGCAAGGCCGCTCAGATAGAGCCAGGTGACCGGCAGATGCAGATCCTGACTTTAAAAGAGTTTCCTGTGGAGCCGGTGACGGCAGCGTTGATCGGGCATCTGTCGGGAACAAACGAGAGTGCGATCTCGATCGGTGATCTTTTTGTGGATGCGTCAGCGGCATTTCACATAGAAGGCTATGCAAACTGTTACGGAACTGCGGCGGAAGTGGATCATATCATTGAAGATATCTACCGGAGAAACCGAAGGGGGACCGATAACGAGGATACGGAAACGGTCGTGCCGGAAAAACAGGCTGACGGCTGCGTGGTTGCCGTAACGGATCCTGCAGTGTACGGACAGATGTTTTTTGACAGGATGGTGGCATATGATCTGCCGGTCGCGTTTGGCTGCGGCATTCCCATTACCAATGCGGCACCGGCAGAACTGCTGGACTTGTATGTTCGCTGGAAGGGCGTTGGTTTTTATGGGAAAAAGGCGCTGAATGCATTGCTGGACAGTCCGGCATTTTGCGGGGATCGTTTCTGGGAAGATGTCTATGGGGAAACGAAAGATTCCGAAGAGAAAATGCAACGCGAAAAGAAGCAAAATGAAGAGACTAATGCGGGGAATACTTGTACGAAAAATGATACACCGGATATTACGATCGATGATCTGCGCGGTGTGCTGGAAACCCTGCGTCTTACGGAAGATCCCGGTGTGAATGCGCGGCGGCTGCAAGGGATCGGCAGCGTGGCCGAAATGCAGAAGTACCTTCCGCTCCTGCGTCGTGTGGCAGAACGGTTGGAACTGCCGGTGGGCACATTTATGGAACACTATGCAGCTTTGCGGGAGTCGGATGGCAGTAACGCGGGCAACTGTATCGAAAAACTGGATCAGGCAGCGTTGCTGCATATCCGTAACCAGACCCGGGCGGTGCTGGCGGCAGGAGGCGCCCTGAACGAGGACACGATACAGCAGATCCTGAAGGAAAGGGTATGTAAACAGCAATCGACAGAAGGCAGGATCTATGTAACGGATATCGCTTCGGCGTTTGGCTGTATCCGAAAAGATCTGTATATCGCCGGACTGACGGCGGCAATGTATCCGGGCAGGCCGAGAGAAAACAGTCTGTTGCTGGATCATGATCTGGAACGGTTCGGAACGGCAGCAGAGCTCTATACTTCGCAGGGAAAGATCCGCGCAAAGCACGAGCAATTGCTGGTGCTGGTACAACTTGCTTCGAAACTGCAAAGCCGTATCTATGTATCGTGGCCGGGATGGAATGCGGAGGAACTCAAGGAGAATAATGCATCCTCGCTGGTGTACGAATTATATCGGGAAGAGCATCCTCACGCGGTATTGGAAGACCTGGAGCAGGCAACGAAAAAAGTGGAATATTTTGCGTCTGCAGTGTCACTTACATTTGAAGTGGGAAATGCCTACAACCAAAAGACGGTGATCGAAAAAGAGATGCCGGATGATCAGGAGATGCTGCACCGTCTGCAGGCCCTGAAGGAATGGTGGGAAGCGGAACATCGGATCGATATTACGGATGCAGAGCAGACGGATATCGGACATCGATCGCAGGAAAGAGTCTGGAATGTGGCAGATCTGGAACTGTACTGCAGATGCAAAAGGAGATTCCTGTATCAGTGCCTGCTGCAGTTGAATGGTGATGAAGCGGAAGACTCGTTTGAGGTGATCTCGGCAATGGATCGCGGGCGGCTGGCACACCGGCTGATCCGGCAGATGGATTGCAGAGCACAGACGCTGGAGGATTTTTTGGTCGTGTGCGAGAATGCTTATGAAGATCACCTAAAAACACATCCGGCCCTGACGGAGGATGTGGAAGAGGAAAAAGATGCCTTTTTGCGTATGATGCGGACGGCATATCAGTATGAAGAGAATGACAGCAGGAACAGTCGGATCACGGCGGCGGAGCCGGTGGAATGGATGGATGCAGACCGGGGACTTCGGCTGAAAGCGATGCCGGACCGGCTGCAGACCATGCAGGACGGAAGAGTGATGGTGCTGGATTATCTGACGGGTTTATCGACGGAGTTTGATACCGGTAGGGAACAGCTGCTGATGACATGGCTGCTGGATGCAACGGATAGACAGAACAGAGAGTATTTCGGGTTTGAACGCCGCTATATCGCATTGGAGCATCTGAGACGGGGGGATTATCAGAAAAACAAAAATACGGCAATAAAGATTCTGGATGAGTTTAGCGATGTGCTGACACAGGAAAGTTTTACGCAGCGTAATCTGAACGATGAGGAAGAGGATATAACAGACGGAACGGATTCCTATTGCGCGGCATGTCCGTACTGCGTGATCTGTAAACGGAACCGGATCATGTAGGAAGCAGCAGAACCGGTATATGAGGATGGCAAGATGAAAATGTCGGAAGAATTAAAAAAAGCATTTGGGATCGCAGATACTATGGAAGCGGGTACAGAGTCGGTTGCAGACAGTCTGGAAACAGACCGGCGTTCCCGGGAAAAGATCGTGAACGATATCGATGGTAACTTTTTTGTGGAAGCGGGGGCCGGTTCCGGTAAGACGACCATGCTGGTGAACCGACTGGTGGCTATGGTAGAGCAGGGGCGGGAGATCGATCAGATCTGTGCGATCACTTTTACCAAAGCAGCGGCAGGCGAGTTTTATGATCGTTTTCAGAAACTGCTGATCCAAAGAAGTATGGAAACACAGACAGAGACACTGTCGAAACATCCGGGGAGTCTGCCGCCGGCAACAGAGGAAAGCCGCAGGCGCTGCCGTTATGCTCTGCAGAATATCGATCTTTGTTTTATGGGAACCATCGATTCGTTCTGTAATATGGTGCTTTCGGAGCATCCGACGGAGGCGGGGGTCGTATCCAATGCGGCGGTGATGTCGGAACAGGAATTGCGGCAGTTTTACCGGCAGGAGTATGTCCATATCACAAAAGGTGTTTATGGTCAGACATTGCGCAGGCAGGCGCTGCTGTTTTCTCATGTACAGAAGAATCCGGCTGAGGCATTTGCAGATCTTTTGAAGCTGCTGATGGATAATCGGAATGTGGAATTTCAACTGCCGGACGATGCAGGGGCAGCCTTTTTTGCAAACGGCCAGACATCATTAGAGGACTATTTCGGCAAGGATAAGAAAGCGTTGCTGAAGACGCTGGAGCATACGGTCACAAAACTGGAGAGAAAAGACCAGTGGATTGTCCGCAGAGCCATTTCCATTGCCAAAGGCAACTGGGATGACTGTTTCCGTAATGTCCTGGATCAGCTGCACTATCTGGATCATGTGAGCGGAAAGGATGATGCGCTGGATGTGCGTGGGCAGGACGGTTTTGCCGGGCTGATGTCGAAAATGGAGAAATTTCAGTACAGTGTGTCCCTTCGTTTTCTGCAAAACTGCATCGTACCGCTGGAAAAGGTTCGACTGGAACGCGGACGGATGACCTATTTTGATTATCTGTATCTGCTGCGGGAGATGTTGCGTAAGGATGCCGCGGGGGACGGGGCACTGATCCGCCATATCGGGGCGCGTCATAAGTATTTCCTGATCGATGAGTTTCAGGATACCAATCCTATGCAGGCAGAGATCTTCTTCTATCTGGGCAGTGATGCACCGGTGGAAAACTGGAGAAAATGTAAGCCCAGATGTGGCGCTCTGTTTATCGTTGGCGATCCGAAACAGTCGATCTACCGTTTTCGCGGGGCGGATGTGGATGCCTTCCTGCAGGTACGCAGGATCTTTGAAGAAGGCAGCGGGGAAGTGCTGGAGCTGACCAGAAATTTCCGATCCACACCGCTTTTGAAACGCTATTTTAATTCCGTATTTATTCCGGTCTTTCGGGCAAAAGAAGGGGAAACAAACAGCTGTCCCTACTGGCCGATTCCGATCGAAGAGCAGGAAACTACCATAAAAGAAAATGCTATAAATCAAATAGGAGATACAGAGGATGCACCCAAAGAATTCGGTGGGATCTACAGCTATGAAAGCATCTCCTATAAGGCAAAATATATGGCGGATTGTCCGGAATACATTGATAAGATCAAGATCGTGGCTCTGATCAAAAAGCTGGTGGGAAATGTGGAATATCAGATCCGGCCCAAAGACGGGAAGGAACTGCGTCCCCTGCTGTACAACGACATTATGGTGATCACGCACAATAAAAGAGAACTGGGGCCGATCATGCAGGAGATGCGTGAAGAAGGCATTCCGTGTCGTGTGGAAGGAAAGGTGGATTTTGAACATAACGAGGCACTGCGGGAATTGTGGAAACTGTACCAGGCAGTGGCACTGGGAGGCAGCAGACATCTGTATGAGGCACTTACGGGAGAGATCCTTCATTTGCAGGAAGCGGATCTTCTGGGATACTGTCGTGTCGGCGGAGAACTGAAACTGCAGAAACAGCAGCCGGTGCAGCATGCTACTTCGGAGTATCTGAAGGTGGCATCGGAACTGGAACATCTCCGGCTGGTTTCGGAAAAGGCACGATACATGTCTCCGGCGGGACTGTTGGAATACCTGATGGAAGAATACCGGATCTATATGCATGTGGACACGGACAATATGGAGGTAGTCCATTATACATTGGAACGGATGCGTGCGGCGCAGCGAAACGGTGAGATCGTATCCATTTCCGACGGCTCGGAATTTTTGAAAAAACGCGTGTTGAAAAAGCGTGCGGTCGGGGAAGACGAAGAGGAACGGTGCCTGCGGCTGCAGGAAGATGAAAACTGTGTGCATCTGGCTAACCTGCATAAGGTAAAAGGTTTGGAGGCACCGGTGGTCATCCTGGCATACTGGTTCAATATTGCATCACCTGCAGATATACCGGGGATCCGGATTGAACGGGCGGAAGATGGGGGGAAAGGGTATCTCTTTTCGGCAGACAGTCCGGAAAAGTTCGGTGCTTTTCAGAATAAGAAATATCTGCAGACCGATGCGTTTCATGAGGAGTTTCTGCGGGAATGTGATGCGGTGCAGGCGGAATTCCTCAGGCTGGTCTATGTGGCGGCTACCCGGGCGCGTAATGCGTTGATCATCAGCAGATCCGGCTATTATGACCTGAGAAAGAAGAAATTTGAGTCGAGACCGAAATGGAATGTCCTTTTGGATATGATGTACTGTAACGATGAGAGATTTAATCATTTCCGGGAGCCGGAGAAGGCGACGGAACCTGTGGCGACAGATCGGAAGCCGGCATCGGAACTCTACGAGGAGGCGGCAAGGAAAAGCGTGTTGCGGGATCGTGGTGCTGAAAGACCGAGTTTTGCAGTGCATACTCCCAGCACGGAGAAGGAAGAAAAGCTGTCCTCCCGTTTTGAGGAGGACTACGAAGCAGTAACCACGCCGGAAGAGGCACCGAAGGAAAAGGCCGTAGTGCACCGGTATCCGAGTGTGCTCGGGACCATGGTGCACCGGATGATGGAACTGCTGGTGCTCTCCCGCGGTAAGACAACAGACCGGGAAAGGATGCTGAAGGGCATCTTTGAGGAATATGCCACGCCGGAGATCCAAAGCTATGAGCAGGACTTTCTGGAGGCATTGCATCGGGCGCTGGCACAACTGGAGAACGGAGGCTATCCGCAAGGCAACGGTGTGCCGACGGATATCCTGCACACATTGTGGGAGGCAGATGAAGTGTATTGCGAGGTACCGTTCTCTTATCGAAAGGAATATCGGATGGAACAGACCGGTACGGATGAGGTATGGTACGGTATCATGGATGTGGTCTACCGGAAAGGAACCGAGTGGCACATCGTAGACTATAAGACCAATGTCGAAGGTGAGAATCTGGACGAAGAGTATCACGCACAGATGCAGGCATATAGCAGGGCTTTTTCGGAGACTACCGGTAACGAGGCAGAAGCACACACTTATCATATAAAAGTGTAGAAAAAAATGCCAAAATCGGGTGAAAATTTGTATAATTTGTTGTAAAAATGTCGACTTTCCGATATAATAAAGAGTGTTTTATTGTTTGGAGATCAAGATGAAACAAAAGGGAAGCCGACGCCGACAATTTTATATTGCCATGCTCTTTGTGTTCTTGTTTCTGGCATCCATGAGCATTTATAACATGGTGACCTATTATCGTTCCTCGGTGGCCTATGTAGAGGCTTTGGGAGAGAGCAGCTTGGACTATGAGTCTGCCAAGATCGAAAGCTATGTGCAGAAGGGACGGGATGTGCTGTGCGTAACAGCGGATACCGTAGATTTTATGCTGAATTATGGCGTGCCGACGGAAGAAATCCTGTCTTATCTGGAGGATGAGACCGTCAAACAGCAGGTCAAGATGGACGAGAATTTTACCGGGATCTATGGCTGGATCGGCGGAGAGTATCTGGATGGCGTGGGCTGGGAACCACCGGCGGATTATGTGCCGCAGGAAAGAGACTGGTATGTGGCGGCAGCGGCGAACCCGGGAAATCCGGTGATCGTGCAGCCGTATGTGGATGCGCAGACCAAAACGGTGATGATCTCCGTGGCGCATATGCTGTCCGATGGGGAAAGCGTGGTTTCTTTGGATATCGCGCTGAATAAAATACAGAATATCACGGAAAACATCCGGATCGGCGGTGTGGGCTATGGCTTTATTATGGATGATGACGGCCTGATCATCGCGCATTTTGACGGGGATGAAAAGGGTAAGGTGTACCCGACAAATGAGGAACAGGTAGAAATGGTGGCAAAGATCCGATCCACCGATTCCGGCAGTTTTCGTACGAAGATCTCCGGAGAGACATGCACCGTCTTTACCAATAAACTGATGGATAGCTGGCATGTGGTGATGGTGGTCAGTAACACACGCTTGTTTGAAAAAATCCATACATCTATTGTGATACAGGCGGTAGTTTCCATACTGGTGTTTGTGGTCATCTATATCTTCTGCTTCATTGCCTATAAGCGCCTGGAACAGTTTGGCCGGAAGGATCAGGAAAACAGCAGGCGGATCGAAAGACTCAATGCCAACATTATCCGTGCGCTGGCATTTACGATCGATGCCAAAGACCGATATACCAGCGGTCATTCCCAGCGCGTGGCCAATTATTCGCTGGAGCTGGCAAAGCGTATGGGTAAGTCGGAAGAAGAACAGAATATGATCTATTACGCGGGGCTTCTGCATGATGTGGGGAAGATCCGCGTACCGGAAGAAGTGCTGAACAAGAACGGCAAACTGACACAGCAGGAGTTTAACCAGATTAAGATCCATACTGTCAGCGGTTATCATATCTTAAAGGATATCTATGATGAACCGCAGATCGCGATCGGTGCAAAGTATCACCATGAACGATATGACGGAACGGGGTATCCGGATCAGTTGTCCGGGGAGAATATACCGGAAGTGGCGAGGATCATCGGTGTAGCGGATGCCTACGATGCAATGGCCAGTACACGAAGCTATCGTAATGCCCTGCCGCAGGAAACGGTGCGCCGGGAGATCGAGAAGGGGCGCGGATCCCAGTTTGATCCCGGCATCGCGGATATAATGCTTAAGATGATCGACGAGGATCAGGGGTATCAGATGCGGCAGCAGGACAGCGTACGGAAGAATATCCTGGTAATCGATGATGACCGGATCAACATTACCGTAGTGGAACAGATCCTGAAGGACGATCCCCTTTACCGGGTGATCGGTGCGGAGAAGTTTGAAAAGGGTGTGGAGATCCTGAAGACGGAAACCATCGATCTGGTGTTGCTGGATCTGCTGATGCCGGATATTGATGGATTTGAAGCCTTCCGAAAGATTCGGGAGTTTTCAAAGGTTCCGATCGTGTTTATTACGGCGGACAAGAGTATTGAAATGATTCGAAAAGCAACCGAGATCGGGGCAGATGATTATGTGACCAAACCGTTTTTGCCGATCGCGCTTAAGGAACGGATCCACGGTGTGATCTATAGTATTTAGAAAAGAAAAGCTGCAGCCAGTTGGGGGCATAAGAAACCATATGGGGGATTGACTTATGGGAATTTGCGGCAGAATCGCGTTATTGTTGGGACAACCGGAAGAATTTTACCAGAAACGGTTTATTCATGGTTTTTTGGAGACCATGTTTTCTGCGGGATATGATGTGTGCATGTTTTCCATGTATATCAAGTATCAGAACTCCGCGCCGCGGGAAACCGGTGAGTCCAATATCTATTCGCTGGTCAATTATGATCTGTTTGACGCGGTCGTGATCCTGCCGGATACGATACAGACGCCCGGAGCTTGGGACAGTATCGAAGCGCGCATCCGTGAACAGTTTCACGGACCGGTGCTGGCAGTGGATCTGGACAGTAAATATTTCCACAGCATCTGGACGGACAGTTATACACCGGTGGCAAAGCTGATCGAGCATCTGATCGATGAACACGGCTATCGGGATATTGCGTTTCTGACGGGCAAGAAGTGGCATCCGCATAGCCGGCAACGTTTGCGGGCATACCGGGATGTGCTGAATGCAAAGGGGATACCCGTGCGTGAAGACCGTATTTTTTACGGGGATTTCTGGTACAGCAGCGGCAATACTTGTGCAGACAAGCTGGTAAATAACCGGGAGGATCTGCCGCGTGCCGTCGCCTGTGCCAATGACTGTATGGCAATCGGTGTGGCGGAAACGTTGACAAAAAACGGGATCCGTGTACCGGAAGATGTGGCGGTGATCGGTTTTGACAGTATTCCGGAGGGGCAGACCAGCCCGAGTCCGGTGACTTCGGCTTATATTCCGGCCAGATCGACCGGCGTGCATGCCGCTAAATCCATCCTTCGTTTGATGGAAGGGAAGGAGATCAAGGATCCGGAGACGGAAGTGGATCTGTTTATCGGCAGCAGCTGCGGTTGTCCTTATCACGGACAGGTGGTCACGGACGGAAGAAGAGAAAAATGGTCGACGGATCTTTCGGAGGCAAGTTTCTTCTCACTGCATAACCGGCTGGCAGAGGATATGCTGATCCAGAATAATCTGCAGGATGCACTTGGGGTGATCTATGCCAATATCTATCAGATTAAAGGTTATGAGAGTTTTCATCTGTGCTTAAATGACCAGTGGCTGACGCCGGCGGAACTGACGGAAGGGCGTATCCTGCATCACGGCTATTCGGATCGTATGCTGGATGCGATTTGCTCCACGAGCTCGGAAGGCGAGGATGACCGGGTGGGAGTTTTGGACAGTTTTGCAACGGAAAAACTGATCCCGGAACTGTGTGAACCGCATGATAAGCCCAGAGCTTATCTTTTCTCGCCACTGCATTTTGAGGCGGAGTGTTTTGGCTATGCCGTGATAGGTTATGGAAGCGAACCGCGGAGCTATGATGATATTTATCGCTTGTGGTTGCACGCGGTCAATTGCGGGCTGGAGAGCGTTCGCCGTGTGATCGTATCTTCCATGCGAAGAGAAGCGGCCGGAGGACATGCGACCGTAAAGCAGATCACGGATCAGGATCGCGAAGGCATGGCAGAAGTAAATGGTATTCTGGATGCCAACCGTTTCACATACTTCTTCCAGCCAATCGTGAGTGCCGTGGATGGTAGTATCTATGGATTTGAAGCATTGATGCGTGTGCAGAGCGAGAAGAAGATCTCTCCGTTGCAGATCCTGAAATACGCAGAGATGCTGCATCGTCTGCCGGATGTGGAGAAGGCGACATTTTTGAATGTCCTGCACAAGATCGATCAGGAAGCGGATAGCATGGGGGCGCGCCGTGTCTTTATCAACAGTATTCCTGGTATCAAGCTGGATGATGATGTGTGGGAGCAGATCGAGAGGTTATTAAATAAACTGGGGCCGCAGGCGGTCATTGAGCTGACCGAGCAGTCGGAGCTGGATGATGCGGAACTGGGAGAGATGAAATCCCGCTATTCCAAACTGGGCGTCGGAACTGCCGTAGATGATTATGGTACCGGCTATTCCAATATCTCCAATCTGTTGCGGTATATGCCCAATTATGTGAAGGTGGATCGATCCCTGCTTTCCGGTATTCAGGACAGCCCGCAGAAACAGCATTTCGTCCGTGAGATCGTGGCATTTGCCCACGATAACGGTATCTGTGTATTGGCAGAAGGCGTTGAGACAGCAGAGGAACTGCGTACCGTGATCTGGCTGGGGTGCGATCTGATCCAGGGCTATTATACGGGGCGGCCGGGCCCGGAGATCCTGCCGCATATCGATCCTAAGCTGATCGAAGAGATCATGCGTTTCCAAAAAGAACGGCAGGCCGGTGCGAAGCAGCGTATGTTTGAGACCGGAAAGGCCAGCCGCTATTCGGCGCAGACCCTGATGCGGGATGGCTATACCACCGTTTGTACCTCGGGCGGAGAGGTGACCTATCGGGATTATGTGCTGAGCGGTACTCCGGGGCAGGATGCCGAACTGGCGCTGGAGTTTAAGGACGGATATGAAGGACAGGTCACTTTGGAACACGTGCATCTGCGGGCCATAAAAAATATGCCCTGCATCCGTATCGAAAATGGATGCAATGTGACACTGGTGCTGGTCGGTGACAACGAGCTGAACGGCGGCGGGATTGAAGTGCCGGAAGATGCCAAGCTGACACTGCAGGGTGATGGTGATCTTACCATTAAACTCAAAGGAAACGATTACTGTGCCATCGGAAATCCTAACGGAGCTGCCGGAACCCTGGACTTTTATCAGGACGGTGCGGTCATTATCGAAGCCAATGGTATGCGTGGTGTGGGGATCGGCGGCGGCAGCAGTGCAAATGTCCGGATCCACAGCGGGCGTTACGCGATCACGCAGCACGGGGATCAGGGAGTCGGCATCGGCTGTCTGGAAGGCAATGTAGAGCTGGTGATCCGCAATTGTGAGATCGATATGCAGCAGTCCTATGCCAACGGATGCGCCATCGGATCCTATAGCGGATGTGCTTCGGTGGATGTACAGAAATCCTTTATCCATTGTGTTGGCAGCGGCGCCAATATTGTGGCGATCGGATCCAATCAGGGCAGTGAAGCAACGGTGCGGATGGAAGATATGGGATCGGAGTTTGATCTGCGCGCGCAACGCGGTTGTGTGCTGGGCAGCCTGGAGGGCATTTCCGAGGTGAGCTTGTATAATATGTCGAGCCGTATCACGGCACAGGGACGACAGGTATTCGCCTTTGCGTCCTATGAAGGCAAGGGCAAAGTACATGCAACCAATTCCGATCTGGGCCTGCGGATCAATAATGATTTGTGGAAAGTGACAATGCTTCCGGAAGAGAATTATCACATCAAAGACAGCCGTTATGATGTGGTCATTAACGATGGTCTGCCGCACGAAGGGTGAGTTGTCAATAAAGCGCATTTTATGTTATACTGTAGGCGTTTACGGACAGCAATAAGATTCCGGAGATATCCTATGAAAGATATCGTTATTAGAGATATTATTATGAAGATATCATTTTGGAGATACAAAAATGGATGATCAGAATAACTATGAAAACGACCTGACTTCTGTGCCGGCCTATCAGGTGCTGGATGACCTGGAGGCTGCAAGTGCACTGGATGCCAGAAGAAATCCTCATAAAACCATGACACCGTTTGATGATGTGCCGCAGATGGAGCAGATGCCTCCGTATGAACAGCAGGGCGCAACCATGGGATATGCGGAACCGCAGCAATTCCAGTATGCCGGGCCGCAGCAGATGCCGCAACAGATGCAGTCCTATGGTTATCAGGCGCCGCAGATGCAGTATATGCCAAACAATGCAACGAAATTTTGCAAGTTTTGCGCAGCGACCATTCCTGCGGATGCTGTGATCTGTACTGCCTGCGGGCGACAGGTAGAGGCACTCAGCCAGGGGCCGATCATCATCAATAACAACAGCAACAATGGCAATGTGGTAGGCGGCAGTATGATGACGGCGCCGATCAATGTGCCGGTGAATGTTTCGGATAACAATATGATGATGATAGCCGGGGCGAGACCAAAGAGCAAATGGATATCGTTTCTGCTGTGTCTGTTTTTGGGGGTTATCGGAGTGCATAAGTTTTATGAAGGCAAGATCGGCTGGGGTATCGTGTATCTGTTTACCGGCGGTCTGTGCGGTGTGGGCTGGCTGATCGATCTGATCATGATCGCGCTGAAGCCGGATCCGTATTATGTATAAAGAACAGAGCTCGGGGGTTATTTTATGGAACGCATATTGCTGGTAGATGACGATGAGATGAATCTCATGGTCACGGAGATGATCTTATCGGAAATGGGGTATGAGGTCGATACCGTATCGAGCGGTATGGAATGTATCGACATGCTGCAGCGGGAGGATTACGATCTGCTGCTTCTGGATGTGGAACTTTTGGATATGCGTGGTCTGAAAGTATTGGAGAAAGTCCGTGAGATCCCCAAACTGCGGGAGATCAAGACGGTCTTTTTGACAGCATCTTCCCAGAGGGAGGATATGACGGAAGCATTGCGCCTTGGTGCGATCGATTTTGTGCGCAAGCCGGTATTGCCGGAGAAACTGATCGAGGTGGTACGTCAGGCGCTGATCACCAGGAAAAAAGAAGTGATCCTGGCGGTGGACGATGAACCGATGAGCCTGATGGCTACGGAGAATTTCTTTGGTATCCGTTATGAGGTGCGTACGGCGCTGTCCGGTGAGGAGGCGCTTGGTAAGATCCGTGAGCAAAAACCGGATATGGTGTTGCTGGATCTGCATATGGAAGGCATGGACGGCCTGGAGGTGTTACAGCGTATCCGCGAAATGGATGACTGTGATAACCTGCCGGTCGTTTTTTTGTCCGCGGATTCGGATGAGGATATAGAAGCCGAAATCTTTAAGGCGGGGGCGACGGATTTTATCACCAAACCCTTTGTGGTGCAGGTGGCGATGCAGCGGATCCGGCGTGTGCTGGAACTGAAGCATTTGCAGGATTCCTTACAGGAGGAAGTGGAGCGAAAAACGGACGCGCTGCAGGAGAGCAACCGCAAGCTGCAGATGTTGTCCGGGCAGGTGATCCGGGCGCTGGCAGCGGCCATCGATGCAAAAGATGCCTATACGAAAGGGCATTCTAATCGTGTGGCGGAATATTCGCGTATGCTGGCGAAGCGTTTGGGAAAGAGTGATGAGGATGTGGAAGAGATCTACAATATCGCATTGCTGCACGATGTGGGTAAGATCGTGATCCCGCTGCATATCATTCAAAAGCCCGGAAAACTCACGCCGGAGGAATATGAACAGGTAAAGAAGCATACGGAGATCGGTTATGAGATCTTAAGCCCGATCTCAGAGATGGCTTCGCTGTCCTTTGGAGCACGCTGGCATCATGAGCGTTATGACGGGACGGGTTATCCGGACGGAAAAGCGGGAGAAGAGATCCCGGAGGTGGCACGTATCATCTGCGTGGCGGACTGCTATGATGCGATGAGTTCCGACCGCAGCTATCGAAAGGCGCTCTCCCAATCGTTTGTGCGGGAGGAGATCCTGCGGGGCAGAGGCACGCAGTTTGATCCGAGGGTGGCAGATGCCATGATCGAAATGATCGATGAGGATACGGAATATCAATTGAGAGGCTCAAAATGATGAAAGCAAAAGAATACGAGAGCGATATCTTTTACGAGAATGATCTGCGGGTGCTGCGACGACTGACGGTTGTGATGCGGTGGCTGTGGATCTCTTTTTTATTCCTTTTTCTGGGAAATTTCATAGGCGTTTTTCAGATCGAATATCCAAAACTGGGACTGGCGGCCGGTATATCGCTGGTGATCCTGTGGGCTCCGACCGCGGCGGAACTGATCGGTGTCGGGGCAAATGAACGCCGTTATATGTGTGTCATGGGCATTGGTTGTGTGATTGCGCTGCTGGCCACCAATGAAAACATCGGTATCTATATGACATATGCGCTGGCTATGGTGACCAGCCTGCTGTTTTTTGATAAGCGTTTTACCATGAAGATATCGGTGTTCAGTTATGTACTGATCGTGATCTCCTTGTTTTTCCGTGCAAGCGGATCCAACCGTGGAGAGTTTGATACAGCTCTGATGTGGTGGATCTCCAGAAGTGTGGGATTTCTGATCGAAGCGGTATGTATGACGGCGGTCTGTACGGTGGTGGCGGATATTTCCTACCAGATGATGAAGAAACTGGATGTGGCACGCCGGGAAGCGCAGGAGGCGGAAGAGCGTGCCAGACATTCGGATGAACTGAAACGGGCGATGGATGCGGCGGAAGAAGCCAACCGTGTGAAGAGTGAATTTCTGACCAATATGTCACATGAACTGCGCACTCCGCTCAACGGGATCATCGGTATGGATGAGCTGATCATGAAAGAAAGCGGAGAAGAAAAGATCCGCGATTATGCATCCCATATCCACCGGGCGGGAAATGTATTGCTTTCCATGGTGAACAACATCCTGGATTTTTCGCAGATCGATTCCGGGGAACTGCAGCTCACGGAAGAGAGCTATTCCATACGGGAAATGATCGGCAGTCTGGAAGATGTGCTGCAGGTACGGATCCGGGAGAAAGGATTGTATCTGACGACAGAGATCGATGAGACACTGCCGGAGCAACTGTACGGAGATGCCGGGCATGTGAAGCAGTGTATCCTGAATGTACTGTCCAATGCCGTAAAATACACCCACAATGGTGGTGTGACGATCCGGATATCTGCAGAGAAAAAAACAGGGCAGGATCTGGTGCTGTGTGTGCGTATCGCGGATACCGGCGTGGGGATCCGTGAAGAGGATAAGGAAAAACTGTTCCATTCTTTTGAACGCCTGGATACAAAGCAGAACCGTACGATCGAGGGGACCGGACTGGGCCTGGTGATCGCCAAGCAATTGCTGGAGCGGATGCACGGATCCATCGAGGTAGAGAGTACCTATGGTAAAGGTAGTACATTTACGCTGCGTATGCCACAGCGACTTACGGAGAATGCAGAACCGGGGCAATTGCCGGTGTCAGAAGGAGCCGGGGAAGAAAAGAGCCCGGCAGATATGATCGAGAGGCAGGTGAAGAAGAGCGGAAACGATGCAGAAGTAAAACCGAAAAATGCAGCGGGAAGTTCTTTTAAGGAAAAATGGCTGTTTGCATTGACCTGGCAGAATATTCTGCTGATCCTGCTTGGCATAGCGATCAATTTCGGCGGACGATGGTTTGCGGAAAAACTCTCGCTTCCGTTCTGGCTGGATGCGATCGGAACCTTTTTGACAGCGATCACACTGGGACCGGTCGCCGGGGCTTTTACCGGCGGTATGGTCAATGTGATCCTGGGATTCTCCAATCCGGTCTCGTTCTGGTATGCGATCGTTAATATCGGTATTGGTCTGTCCGTCGGACATTTTTATCCGCGGGACCGCAAACACGATGCGTTTCTGGTGATCGCAGCAGCAGTATTGTCCGGTCTGGTGGCCGTGATCCTTTCT